>MHBQ01000175.1:0-11158 GCA_001803315.1 Lentisphaerae bacterium RIFOXYC12_FULL_60_16 | reverse complement strand
AAGCGCACAACCGCGAACACCGCCAGGGTGAGTGCGAGCCATCCGATCCGCCGCGTGGTTGACGTGGCCCGGCGCATGGCCGGCAGGGTCAGCACGGTCAGGACCGCGGCGAAGAACGGGTTGGCGAACGGCAGGAGCGTCTGCTCAAGCTGGTGGATTAACGGCATCGTCACCATGGTGCATCTTTCGGATGGTCAGCAGGATAAACAGGATGCTCATCGGGACGAGGTACCAGAGGGAGTACAAGCCGGCATGACTGTCGGCGATGACCTCGATGGATGCCAGTTGGCCGTCCGAATCGCCGGCGGGATCGTGCCAGCGCACGATACGGTAATGATCCGGGCGGCCGGGATCGACGATCCAGCCGGGCCGGAGCGTGAACGTGGCACGGGTGTCCGGTCCCCAGACCAGGCGGTAGGGGGGAACGGGGTTGGTCGGGATGGTGGCGGGGACATGGAAGGCCAGGCGAATCGAGACCATGGAGCCGAACTCGGTGGTGGCGTCCGCGGGGTCAAGCCAGTATTCGATGGGGGTATTGTCCGGGCTGAAGAGGGAGACTTGTTCAGGGCCGGAAACGGCGAACCGCGCATCGTTGAACCGGAGGAGGGCAACAGCCTGGGTGGGGGATACGAATTCCTGCAAGCCGATCCGGTATCCGGACAGGGCTGGCGCGGGTTCGGCGTGGAAGGTGAGCAGGACCTCACCGGTCCCGGTTGCGCGGATGGACACGGCAACCAGCAAGCCCAGCGCGATCAGTGTCGGGATGAGGCGGTTACTCCACGACGAACTGGTCATAGACCACCGGGTTGTTGAGCGACAGCGGGTTGCCCCGCCAGAAGTCCTTGTACTCGCGGTTGTTCTTGGCCGTGGTCCGGGTCAGGTTCAGGTAGAAGCGGTTATCGGCATCGATGCCCAGGAGGGCGCGGGGGATGCGGCATTCAAGCTGCCGGCCGTCGGCTGATTTTTTCACCGTAATCTTGCCGGCATGTTCGTCGGTGAGGGCTTTGCCGGCGACCCGGTCGATTTTCACCATGCGGGGTTCATCATCGGGTGTGGGGGCGGCATAGATGGTGGCGATATCTTCCGTGGCTTCGGAACGTCCTTCGAACGCCAGCAGGCAATACAGGTAGGTGGCGTCGGCAGCGATGCGGAACCGGGGTTGTTCCGTGGAGCGCTGGTTGGCGAGATATTTGCCGGCTGCGGTGACCTCGTAGAAATCCGTACACAGGATGGAGGACGCCCATTCCGCGGCGGCGGGTTCGCCATCGACGGCAATTCCCTTGGCGGGTTTGAGCTTGTGGGTGCCGCAGGCGTTGCCCAGGTCCACGGTCTTGAATTCCTGGGCGGGGTTTCCCCCGTTGAACAGGCGGAGGTCGATCTTGTAGGCGCCGTCGGGAATGCCCGGTTTGCGCTTGAGGGTGATGTCGAAATATTCCTTCTTGCCGCCCTGCTTGACGGTCCGGAGTTTGGGGAAGCCTTTCCAATCGGTTCCCGGTACGGCGGATGAATCGAACTGGGTTGACCGGACCTCGAGGTTGATGTTGGCGATGTCGCGGTCCATGGTGTTCAGCAGGTAGACGCGGAAGGATGCGGTCTCGCCGATACGCAGCTGGCCGTCGCGCACGTCCACCTTGACGGCGAGGTTGTCATCCGCCTGGGCGAACACGTCATTACACAGGTGGGCGTGACCCGCTGAGGGGATCGACATCATGATACACGCAACTGCCAGCATGACGGAAAATGATTTCATCCCTTTCGGCCCCCTTTAAATACAAATTCGCATTAATTATACACCATCAGATGGTGCAGGGGAACGGAAAACGGAAATGTCCTTGTTTAAGATGTACGGGCTCCGGGTATCATGAAACTGTAAAGGTGCGAGGCGCTGGCGAAATAGATCCGCCCATCGAGAATATCGCCGCCTGCGTGGATCGGGACGGGTGAATCAACCATCCACGTCAACGTGAAGGGGTTGGTGTTGACCCGGGCAATACCTTTCAGAAACAGGACATAAATCGTCCCGTCCGGGGCCATCAGCATCTTGCGCTGACCCTGCTGGTAACCCAGAAGCCCGAACTTCGGTTCCAGGTTTTCCTCATGCAGCAGGACCCGCCGGACAGGGTCAGGGTCAAACACAAAGAATCGGGCGGCATCGGCCATTCCGTAAACCAACCCATCCCGGCCGGTACATAGATCCGAGTACCCCTGTACGTTGCGCAGGACCACATCATGCCATTCGATCCGGCGACTGGTGATGTCGAGAATAAAGAGTTCGGATTCGGCGGCTTTCCGCTCACCGCCGGTTCCGGGATCCGTTGTGCCGCCGCCAAGCACCTTGTTGCCGGGCAATGGCGCCAGGCTCATCGTGGAATGGTCCGGCAACAGATCCGTATGTTCCACCAGGGTCCCGGCTTGTTTCCGGCGATCCCAGAACAGGAGCCCCCCTCCGGTGTATCCGTAACCCGGGGTTCCGGCCAGGATCACCGTGTTTCCGTCCGGGCAGGCGAGCAATTTATGGGGACGGTTGATGGACGGCTCGCATTCGGTCAGGAACCGGGGATTGGAATCCGCCACTCCCTTTTCCGTGCGGCCCCAGGCTGTCGCCGGATCCCATTCCAGCAGAAATCCCCGGATATAACCGCCTACAAACATCCGGTCCCCCTGGCGTGCGAGCGTATTAAACTGTCCAAAACCTTCATGGTTGATCCACGTATCGGTTCCGGGATTGTATTGGAACGCGCGCATGGGGAACGCCGTCCCCCCGCACACGGTCCCATCCGGGGAAGCCGCCACCCCCATAATGTGGGCACCGTCACTGCTGTAGGTGAAAGTCCGTTCATAACGTTTCCCCGTGGCCGGATCTTCCACCACCAGCTGATGATCCAGCAGGTTGCAGGCGATCAGTTGCTTCCCGTCCGGGAAACGTGCATGAAACAGACCCTGGCTCGACGTGATGATGGGTTTGGGTTGCCGGTTCAGATGCGCACCGATGCGGGTTGCCTTGCCCCGGTACAGTTCATACCAGTTGTCATCCTGCCCTTGAAGGGGCTGACCGTAGACTTTCCCGTTCAGGTCCCGGTATACCAGGGCGGTCCCGATACCCCGTTCGGCATCGGCCAGCAGGGATACGGCCTTCCCGGTGGCAGGTTCAAACGCCACGATCTGGCCGGCGGTATTGCCCAGCCCGAAATAGATCCACCCGGCATCATCAGCCGCGACGAATCGCTGGTACTGGCGCCAGTTCTCATGATGGACATGCCCGTAATCCCGGAAATCGCGGATGGTCGGATTGAACGAGACCACCCCGCTGTCGGGATAGGTAACCGACCAGATTACGCCCTGATCATCCTCCGTCATGCCCATGGCCATCTGCGGAGCGGTTGTATGGCAAAACGTGAACGTTGCGGTAGCCGGATCAAATTCGATGAAATGGCTGTTGAAATGGGTATAGAAACGATTCCGGCTGGAAAGGATCGAGGCATACGGGCAATCGCCTCCGGTGGGGAATGGCACCGGGATTTCGCGGGTCTGACCGGTCTCTGCATCGATCATCAGCAGGGCGTATCCGCCCCGGTGATCGAACAGCCAGACCAGGACAACCTTGCGCCCCTGGCCATCGACTGTGGCGACCGTACCGCGATGGTTGCTGACCGGTGTGGCCACGCCATGATCGACAAACCCGTTTTCCAGATTCTTTTTCATGTTTCACTCCATCTTTTGACTCTTCCCATGATCATCAACCATCAACCGCAACCGTCGTCCAGGCAAGAACGAGGTAACGTGCGAGTTTACCTGACAGTACCAGGACCAGAAACAGCCACCAGGGTGTTCGGAAGAGACCGCTGAACGCGCAGAGCGGGTCCCCGAGAATCGGTACCCACGAGAACAGCAGGGACCATGCCCCGTGCCGGGCGTAAACGCGGCGGGCACGTTCCAGGGATTCCGGATTGATCTTGAGCAGCCGGGTGACGAGAACTTGCCCTCCCCACAGGCCGAGGGCATAGGTGGTGCAGGCGCCGAGCGTATTGCCGGCCGTGGCGACTGTCACCGTAAGCGGGAGTGAATAGCCCTTGAGTAAAAGCGCCACCAGGAGCCATTCGGAGCCCACCGGCAACACGGTCGATGCCAGGAAGCTTATCACAAAGAGGGAACCGTAGGCGGACCCTGGTATGATTAAATCCATGCGCGAACCCTAGTGCTTTTCCGGTCACGATGTACAACGCTTTTCACCTCGTTCACGCGTGTTTATGCTCGAAGTTCTGAAATCATCCCTGATAGTGTGACGGGAGATCAACCATGCCTGGGTGGCGGAATGGCAGACGCAACGGACTTAAAATCCGTTTGCTGAAAGGCAGTGCGGGTTCGACTCCCGCCCCAGGCACCAGCACCCTGGAAGGTAGCGCGGAGGGAGCGAGCAAGGCTGACTTCGCTTCGCGCGTCAGCGCAGGGAACATCGCATGAAGAACTCCATGGACCGACAGCTTGAGAAGCGGCTTTCCGACCGCGCCGTGGCAATAGGGCGGGAAGGGAACGTGACGGCGTTTGGGGAATTGTTGGAATTGTTGCGGTCATCCTCGGCCAACGCGCGCCGCCTGGCGGCGTCGGCGTTGGGCAAGTTGGCCTGGATGGGTGTGGATCAGGCGGTTGCGGTGGCGGCACTTGTGCCCGTGGCGCGGCGGGACCCGCATACCCAAACCCGGCAATACGCCATCAAAGCGTTGAAGGCCTACGGCGCCGCAGCGCGGGATTCTCTGTCCGACTTGCGCGACATGGCAGCCAACCCTGCGGAGAAAGCGTACATCCGGCGTGACGCGACCGCTGCCGTGGCCTTCATCGAGGAGGCCGTGCGCGTCGCGGCCGATGCGGCCGAACACCGTTGTCAGCGCTGCAACGCCCGAGTCTCGGCGAACGAGTTCGCCCGATCCAACCAGGCATTTCAGCGGGTATTCTGCGACCGGTGTTTTGACGAGGTGTTCCTTGAACGACGCAATTTCGAAATGCAGGTGGAACTGAACAAGACCATCGAGGCGCACGACGGTACGGTGGTGCAGTCCGAGGGCGAGCGACGCATCGCGGAGTGGCTCACGAACCACGGCATCGCGTACCGTTACGACGCCAAGTTTCGTATCATTGGCGAATTTCAGATTCGGCCCGACTTCTACCTGCCTGAACTGGACGCTTATATCGAGTATTGGGGCCTGGACACGCCACAGTACAAAATGAGCATGTATAAGAAGCAGACGCTCTATCAGCAGGAAGGCAAGCGGCTGATCTCGGTGTATCCGGCCGACCTGCCGGGTCTGGGCGGCCTGCTGACCGCGAAGCTGAGAATGTTCGGGTACGTGGTGGGTATTGACGAGCGAAGCGAAGTCAGCCGATAGCTGATAGGCCAGCCACCAGTCTCCGTGCACATGCCAGAATCGAAAGACGTCGGGCATCGAGGTCAGCGGTACGGCCCCGGACTGTGCACCAGGGCGAGGTTCTTGCCGGTGCCGCCGCCAAATGGCCTTTACAGCAGCAGGTGTGCGGAACTCCAGTCGTCGTTGAACCCGCCATATCGGAGCAGTTCCGCTGCAAGCTCCCGGACCGCTTCCTCGCCCTTGACCGTTTGCCGGGCTCCGCTGGATTCCTCCGGCATGTCTTCGGCCAGGGCCAGCAACGTATGTATGGCCTCGATGGATTCGCCGGGCTGGTCCGTGGGGGCCGGGCCATTCCCGTGCGGCAGGACCAGTGTGATCACCAGCAGGCTGGCAGCCAGCGCCAATGCCCCTGCAATTGACGGGGCCCACATCCGACGCCGCGAGGGATGCGCCTGCGCCAGGATGTTCCGGACCACCCAGGGTGAAGGGCCTGCTCCGGCCAGCGCCGGTTTTGCAACCTTGTTTAAACGGTTCAAATCATCCCGATACCGGCGGCAATCGGCGCAGCCGGCGAGATGCCAGTCCAGCTCAACCCGTTGATCCGCCGACAATTCACCCGAATCCGCCAGCAATATCAGGTTTGTATAATCGTTGCAGTTCATGGCCTGCCCCCTTTCCGCATGCATCATCCCGCAGCCATCAGCGGCCTCAACTTGTTCAACGCATATTGCATCCGCGCCAGCGCGGTATTGATCGACACCTTCTGGATCCGGGCAATCTCCTTGAACGGCAGATCCGACTCCACCCGCATCAGGAACACTTCCCGCTGATCGGGCGGCAAGGTCGCCACGGCCCGTTCAATCTGCCGCCCCAGGTCTCCCGCCGCCAGCGCCTCGGCCGGTGTGGCCTCCGGCGACGCCACCCGGTCGATCAATGGCCGTTCACCCGCCTCGTCGGTCACGTCGAGGGTCAGATCCGGGGTACGCTTGCGGCTCCGGTCGATCACCAGGTTGTGCGCCACCCGCATGAGCCATCCTCCCAGGTTCCCGCCCCGGAACGCTTCCGGTTTCCGGATCACCTTCAACCAGACATCCTGAAACAACTCCTCCGCATCCGCCGTATTCCTGCACATGTTCACCAGGTAACCGAACAATGGCCCCCGGTGCCTTTCTATCAGGCGCTCCAAGGCGGCTTCCTCGCCGTCCCGGTATGCCGCCCAATCCGCCTGATCAACGGGTTCCACCATGGTTGCCTGTCTCTGGGTAATTAACGAATCAACACCGGTCTTTATTGTACCGTTCCGGCCCAGTGCCGGATTTCAACGAAACCCCGGTACAATATGTCCAAGCCCCACCGGTAGGCCATGCCGGCGCACTGGTTTAATTCCATGACAAATTTCTCCAGGGTGGCTTCCGACACCATCACCACCCAGAACCCGATACCCAGCACATTCAGCAGCAGGATCAGGGTATAAGACAGTATCCGGCCATAGGCCAGGATGTCACTCTGGCGCTGCAACAGGGTGACCAGGGTGAACGTCGCATGGAAACCCCAGGTGAACCCCACCAGTGCCAGCCAGACCAGGTAGGCTCGTTCCACCTCCAGAAAGATCGACAGGACATAATACACGGTTATGACGATAAACGTGTACAGGGGGAAGAAGTAGGGAGCCAGGGTTATCCAGACATTGGTTTTGCTCAAGGTTACACTGCCATGGTCCCGGCCAACCTTCAGCTTGCTGACCCGCGCACCCATCAGCCACCCCCACAGGGCATGGGTCAATTCATGCCCCAGCACGTACAGGCGCGCCGGACGCGGCAGCGTCAGGTACAGGATCTGCCACAGCATGAAACCGCCGATCAGCGCCCAGAATGTCGGCGGAAGGTTGCGCCCGATCTCCGGATCGATGGACCGGACCAGCCGGAATACGGCCATGGCCACGCCCCAGCACAGGGGCATCAACACGATTCCCGCCAGGTTGAATGCCAGACGCTCTAACATGTTTCCCCTTGTGACGATCCGCTTGCCACCCGCACGCCATGGACGTACCATGCCTGCACCCGAAATACAATACGGTAGTCACAAGGGAACGATCCGAATCCCATGGCAATTAACCCACAACGCATCCTGGTGACCGGTGGTTCCGGATTCATCGGCACCAACCTGATCACCGCGTTCCTGCAGCAAGGGCACATCGTGTGCAATCTGGACATCGGCGCCCCGCTTGATCCGGTTCACGCTGCACTCCGGCGATCCTGCGATATCCTGGATGCATCCGGCTTGCATGCGGCCCTGCAGGACTTTGCCCCGGACGCGGTCATTCACCTGGCCGCCCGTACCGACTGCGTGGAAAATGTGGATGTCCACACGGCCTACCGGGTCAACATCGAGGGGACCCAAAACCTCCTGAGCGCCTCGGCCTCCTGTCAGTCGGTAAAACGCTGGATCCTGGCTTCCTCGCAATACGTGATTGGTCCTGAAAAAAAGCCCGCCTCCCTTGATGATTACGGCCCGCATACCGTTTACGGCCAGAGCAAGGTCATGGCCGAACAGGCCGTGAAATCCGGCGACTGGCCGTTCACCTGGACCATTGCCCGGCTGACCAATATCTGGGGGCCCTGGCACCTCCGGTACCGGCGGGAGGCATGGGAAGTCATCCGGCGCGGCCGCTACCTGCATCCTGGCTGGGAACCGGTGATCCGGTGCTACGGATATGTCGGCAACATCGTGCATTATGTCTGCCGGTTACTGACCCTGGACAGCGGTATCGTCAACCGGCAGACCTTCTACTTGGGCGATCCGCCCATCGACATCTACGAGTGGGTCAACGCGTTCTCCCTGGAACTGCGCGGCAAGCCGGCACGGCGCGTGCCCCGCTTTGCCGTTCGCCTGATCGCCCTGGCCGGCGATTGCCTGGCCGCGGCCGGGCAATCGTTCCCCATCACCTCATCCCGTTACCGTAGCATGACCCAGGATTACCTGACGCCGATGGACCGCACCTTTGCGGTGCTGGGGCCCCCACCCGTCCCCCTCCGTGAAGGCGTCAAGCAGACCGTCGCCTGGTTGAAGGATTATGGATTTCCGGACCAGGCGGGTTAAGTGATTCCGGTCGGGTAGGGGACCCTCCCTAGAACGGCAGCAGGACGTGGGTCTTGATCAGTTCCAGGGCAAACGGATACAAGGCCAGGCAGGCGCCGGACCCGATCAGCCGCCAGCCGGTTCCCGGTTCCGGCCCTGGATTTTCCAGCCGGAAACAGGGTTCCATCAATTCCTGCAGGCACAGCGGCAGATAGAGGATGAGAAACACCAGCACGATGGCCGGCGCCAGTACCAGCCAGGCCGCCGGATGGATATCATCAACCCCTTCAAATCCGATGATCGCATCCCAATAGACGGTGAAGGCGATACATTGAAAGGCCACCATCATCCAGCGGGCCAGGAACAACCGCCACGCCGGCGGTTCCCGATCAACGGTTCGCCGTGCAGCCGCGCCCACCCACAACACCACTTCCCGGAAGAACATCACAACGAACAGGATCGGCGCCAGGATCGAAGGTTCATCTCCTTCGGTTCCATCCCCCATGAGTCCCCACAGGCTCAGGGCGCCCAGCAAAAGGAAATAGGCAAGGAGGACGTGGCTGATCACCAGCCCGGCGCCCAGCCGCATGGACATTCCCTGTGCAAACGGGGAGCCTCCGCGTATTCGCCAGGACGATGCCAGCCACCAGACGGCAAAGGTTTCCGCGACCAGGGCGGCGGCAATTATCCAGCCGGCTGCCGGCAAGGCTCCCTGTTCGTGCACCGCGTCACGGAGCAGGGGAGTCACGACCGGGGTCACCGCCAGCGCATACGCATAAAATGCCAGCGTCTCAAGCCAACGTCCCGGTGAAGTTGAAGCTTCGCGTGACACCCGGTTCATCGTCGTACGTTATTTGGCCGCCGGTGCAGCTTCCTTTTTCTTCCGGATCACTTCGGCGCCACCCAGATCGCCCAGCTGCGCGTCCTTTAGATCCGTCCACAGCGTGCCATCTCCGGCGTGCAGGATATTGATCCCGATCTGCGGGTTGAGCGAGGTTGCCAGCACCCACAGGTTGTAGGCCATCGGGTCGTCGAACGACTTGATCTTGATCTGGGCGCCCATGGCCTTCTCGCCTTCCACCAGCCCGTAGGCATCGGCTTCCGCCTTGCCGAGTCGCATGGTCCGTTCCGCCTGCACCCCTGCGGTCTGCTTGGCGACGTCCGCCACCTGCTTGATCGTGGTGGCGGCGATCTGGGCCACCTCTTTTTCCTGTTCCGCCAGGATCTCGGCCTTGATCTTCTCGGTTTCCTGCGCCACCGTTTCGCGGCGCTGTTCAATCAGGCTCATTTCCGTGTTGAGTTGGGCCTGTATTTTCGCCGTGTTCTGCTTCTCCTTGTTGGTGAGGTCCATTTCCATCGCCAGGCTGGCCTGCTGGATGGGGTCCAGGATCTGCATCGGCACATTCACATGGCGGATCAGCGCACTATGGATGTTGATCCGGCGGTCCGCCAGGGTGCGTGCCAGGGTATCGGTCAGGTCATTTTGGAACTTCTCGCGGCCTTCACCCACGATGAAATCCTTGGCGCCGTAGGCCGACCCCTTAAGCCGCGAGACCGACAGGATCTGGGGCATGATCACCTTGTCCACCACGGCCGGAAGATCGCCGTAACTGCGGTACAACCAGGCAATGTGTTTCGGCAGGAGTTCGAATTCCACCGTCATGTCCAGACTGATCTCGAACCCATCGCGGGACGGAAACTCGACAAACTGGGACAGCACAAACACATTCCCGTCCGACAGCTGGGCCTGCTTGGGCACCGCCACCCGCGGCTTGCCCACCTGCATTTGCGGCGCCATCTTGCTCTCGGCGGAAACTCCACGACTCCCCGCCCCGCTTGCCGTCGCGCTCTGTTGCGACAGGTAATCGGCGCGTCGTTCAGCCTGCTTGCTGAGCTGGCTCTGTTGCAGCACATTCATGGCCGCATTGTCGGTCATGATTTGGCCCTTGGTCAACACCGCGCTACCCATCTTGCCCAGCAGGGATACCTGGTTGACGCCGATCTCCAGCACGTTGACGCTGATCTCGCGCGGGTTGATATAATACAAGCCGGGCTGGAGAATATCCTGTCGGACCCCTTTCTCGCCCGCCTTCGCGAACTCGCCTTCCGGCGCCTGGCGTCCGGATAATGATGTCATCACACCGGCATACCCGATGGGGATCGGTGTGGCGTCCACCAGGTCAACCTGGTACCCGACCGGATTCATGCGGTAGGTGCCGGGGCCCAGTACGCGGCGCCAGATACCCTTCTGGCCTTCCTCGGCGAGGAATTCGTCTTCCGGAAGGTTTGTCCCGACCCCGGCCGTAACAATCCCGACCTTGCCCGGCAGGACCTTGATGACCGGCTGAATTTTATGCTCATATAGGATCGGGTTCAGGAAATGCCGCCCTTCCCCAAGCACATTCTCGCGCACGCCCTTCTGGGCGTCATGCGCCAGGATCTGGTCGGCAGGCAGGGCTTTCCCCCGCTTGGCTGTGATCACCGCCATATACCCCGGCTGCACGTAGAACCGGCAGAATCCCCAGGTCCAGACCAGCCAGGCAAACGCCACCATCACCACCAGTAAGAAAATCGCCTTTTTCATTTCGTCACCTCTTTCCGCTGCGGCACATAGGGCAGGAACAAGCCGCCCAGGCTGTCTTCCCCGTCACCGCTGAGAATCGTCTGGATCTGCGGTCCAACCCGTTCATAGAACGCATGCCGGGCGAACATCATGCCGG
>MHBQ01000174.1:7334-19937 GCA_001803315.1 Lentisphaerae bacterium RIFOXYC12_FULL_60_16 | reverse complement strand
CTGCGAAAACCGCCAGCCTCCCGCTCCTCTCGCGCTTTACAGCCTCCCGTTCAACCCGAAAATTTCGTTATTTGGAACCGCTGGAACATGCGCATCGGGGAGCTTGTGCGTTTGCACGAGACGCATCGATTTTACCTCCGCTTGGATGCGGGGCACGTGCCGACTCCAACCGGACCAGACGGACGGCTCGGCGAGCCGTCCCTACCCATGCTTCGTGCCGGCGCACAGCGTGGGGATGCTGGTTCAACCAGGCTCTTCCCACCAGCACGGCTGGGCGGTCTGGATCAGCGCCGGGGCGCCGTCGCATTCCAGCACCACCACATTGGCATGCGCCGAGGGCGGTCGCGCCGGTAAACCGGATACGAAGGTCCGCCGATTGGTCCCCGTCCGGACGGTCAACGTCTTGTCCGAACCCAACAGCCGGGCCGACCGGACCGGAACCGCCAGGTCGGGAATAACCGCCTCGCGGCCGGGCCACTGGTAGAAATACTGGTACACGGTGTTTCCGCGATACCCGCTTCGTCCAGTCTGGTAGTAACCCAGCGGCTTCAACCCGTTCCCGTAGATCGCCTCGCCGTTCACCGCCAGCCACTGCCCCATCTCCCGGAGCCGGACTTGTTCCTCCTTGCGGATGGCGCCATCCGGCTTCGGCCCCACATTGAGCAGGTAATTGCCGCCCTGGTAAGCCGCCTCAATCAGGTGCTGGATCAACTGCGCAGTCGTCTTACGCGGTGGATCATGCCGGATATAGCCCCACCCGTTCGATGAACCGATGGTCATGCAGGTTTCCCAGGCACGCCCATCCTTCTCCGCTTCGATTTTCTGTTCCGGTGTCGTGAAATCCTCGGGTGGGCCGGACCGGTCGTTGATGATGATGCCCGGCTGCAACCGGCGCACCATGGCGTTCAGCTCATGGGACCGCCAGAAATCAATGGCCACTTCCCGGGGCAACCCCGGCCATTTGTGCCGGCACCACTCCCAGTACCAGCCGTCATACCACAACACATCAATCGGCCCGTAATTCGACATCAGTTCTTCCACCTGGCGATGCACCGATTCCACCATCTGCCGCGCACTGTTCGGACACCCCTTGGGATCAAAGAGTCCGGGCTCACGCCAGTCCGCCACGGAATAATAAAAGCCGACCTTCAGCCCCCGGCTCCGGAATGCCTCCGCATATTCCCGCACGAAATCACGACCCGGCCCCTGCCGGACGGAGGTGAAGTCGCCGACACTGTGGGCGGAATCAAACAGGCAATACCCGTCGCAATGCCGGGTGATCATCACCCCGTATTTCATTCCCGCGTCGACTGCCAGGTCGGCCCATTCCCCGGCATTGAACCGGGCCGGCTTGAACCGCTTCGCCAGCCGGGCATATTCCCTGACCGGCCAGTTCTCCATGATCATCACCCATTCCCCGCGCCCCGGCAGGCTGTGAAGCCCCCAGGTGATCATCATCCCGAACCGCGCCTCGTTGAACCACGCCAACCGATCATTCCGGGCCGTCATAAACCCTCCTTATTCCCTTCAATCCCGGACCTCGCCCGCCTGCCCGACAAACGTATCGTGATGTCGTTCCCATATGGACGCCATCCGCCGCACACGCGCCGGATACCGGGTGGCCAGGTTATGCAACTCCGTCCGGTCCGCCTCCATGTCGTACAGTTCCCATTTCCCGCGGTGAACGGACACCAGTTTCCACTTGCCCATCCGGAGCGCCCGATGCCCGATATGCCGGAAGAAAATGCATTCCCGCCTGACCTCGACATCCCGCCGGAGCGCCGGTGCCAGGCTCACTCCGGCCAATGGCGGACGGTTCCTGCCACGCCACTCCGGATCACGTTTCTGCCCCGCAAGATCCAGCATCGTCGGCACAATATCCACCAGGTGACAGGGGGTGTGGCGCAAGGCTCCGTGCGACTTGATCCCCGCCGGCCAGTGCATAATCCACGGCGTGGCAATCCCGCCCTCGTGCACCCACGATTTGTGATAGCGGAATGGGGTGTTGGACGCCGTGGACCATCCGGGTCCCAGGCACAGGTAGGAATCGCCGTCGCCCATCCGGGCACGCTTGTCATGCCCGTCACCGCGGATGATCTGCTCGGCGCTCGCGCCGTTGTCCGATACGAACAGCGTAACCGTGTTCTCCCACTCGCCCATGGCCTTCAGCCGGTCGATCACACGCCCGATCTCGCGGTCCATCCGGTGAATCATCGCCGCATGAATTTCCATCTTCTTCGCCTGGAACGAGCGTTGTGCCGGGGTCAGGCTCCGCCAGCTCACCGCCCAGGGTGCTTCACCCGGTCCGATTTGTTTCGCCAGTTCGTTCGGCTTCAGGTTCCAACGGGGCTTGGTGCGGGGCTGCCGGGGCGAAAGTCCGCCACGCACGATTCCCATCGTTTCCAGTCGCTTCATGCGGGCATCACGCACCGCGTCCCAACCCTGGTCATATTTCCCCCGGTAAGCGTCGATATCTTCCTGCGGCGCATGCAGCGGAAAATGCGGAACCACGAACGCCAGGTACAGGAAGAGCGGCTCTTTCGCATGACTGCGGGCATGTTCCTTGAGAAACGTCACCGCATGGTCCGCGATCGCAGTGGAAGAATAATAGCCGCTGCCCGGCTTGACCGGCGGCAACGGCTGGTCGTCCAAACGGTGGTCCTTGACCTCGAAATTGCGGTCGTAGTCCCGGATGTAGTAGGAACGGTCGAACCCTCCCATGGCAAAGGGCGCCGGGAACTGGTTCACGTGCCACTTGCCGGAATGATACGACCGGTACCCCAGCGGTTTAAGATAATGCGGCAACGGACGTCCCCAATCCGGAAGCTTTCCATCCGCTGGAACCTTGGGCACCTGCTGGTAATAGTTGCCGGTCAGGATACAGGCGCGCGAAGGCCAGCACCGTCCCGCCGAACAACCCTGCGTGAACCGGACCCCATTGGACGCCAACGCGTCAAGGTTCGGGGTGGAAATTTCTCCGCCGTAGCACCCGGCATCCGAGAACCCCATGTCATCCGCCACAATCACCAGGAAATTCGGCTGCTTCATGCCTTGGCTCCCTTTCCGCTTTTTCGCGCGGTCTTGTATGTTGCCGGTTTTTCCCGAACAGTCATGGACGACTCCGGCGGCTCCAGAAACTGACGCATGGATCGGGCAACGTCGGGGCAGGTGCGGAGGATTTTCCCGTCCTCGGTGACAAGGGGAATACCCAGAGAGCGTGCAAGCGTAACGTAGATTGCGTCATAAGCCGTTAACCCCGCGTCTTGAGCGGTCGTCAGGATCGCATCGGGGTTGTCCTCGCGTAACGGGTCCGAGGTGGCGGCGGCGGCGTTGCGATACGCGAGAACGGCACGATCAAGACTCATCAAACCCGCCCGGTGCATCACCAGCAGGCCGTTAAGAACCTCCGCCTTCCAAAGCGGCGGCGACACCCAATCCGGGTCCTGTCGATTGACCTGTTGTGCCATGTCGGACAAGGGGGTTCCACAGACGTAGTTGATCAACAGGTTGGCGTCGGCGACGATCATCGGTTGCCGTCCCTTGCGTCGCGAATAATCTGAACAATCCATTCGCCGCTTACCGGTCTGTCCAGCTTGACGACGGGGGGCGGTACTTCCGCCGGCACCGGTCGTTCAAGTTCCCGTTCCAAAATGGCAATGACTTCGCCATTCATGGATCGGTGATGGACTGCAGCGCGCTGCCGAAGTCTGTCATGCAGAGTCGGCGGCATGTTCTTGATGAGCAAGGCAGACATAGGAAGTTCCTTTCGATACCTATCCGATACCGAAATGGTATAGTCTATCACTGAATCGATCGCAAGCCCGGAGAACCAATCAATACACCGCATCACGGGAACCGACAGCGACCGGGATGATGGTGCGCCCCTCGATCAGAAATTCGATGGTGATGCGGTATGAGAGGTTGATGGAAACGGAATGCAGATCGCCGAGGCGGCCCTTCAACTTATGGAGGCGCAGTGACGGATGGAACGGGTTCAGTTCGAGAAGTTGCAGCGTCTTCTCGTACGGCGGGCGCATGTCCGGATGCTTGCGCAGAAACCGGATCACACGACGGGTGTATGCTTCCGTGAAAACCAGGCTATACATGGCGGTCCAGCCGCTTCAGGTGTGCCTTGACGGAACGGTCCGCAATGCGGCCGGCGGCGTAGTCTGCCCGCGCCTCGCGGACGGCATGGTCGAGCTCGGCCTCCCGGAGCCGGTTGTAGGTTTCCATCTTCATCACCACGTATTGGTCCTTGCCCCGGACCGTGATGATGGCCTGGTCATCTTCGGCCAGCGCAGGCGCCAGCGCCGATACGCCGCGCCGCTTCAATTCGATTGCCGCAACAGTACTCATAAGAGATCTCCTCAATGTATACTTAAGCGTACGGTTCGAATGACGATGTGTCAAGGGGTGAAGTCGGCATGTGCAGGTACCGGACGCCATGGTGATTTTCAAGGCAGGCGTGACGGGGTCAGGCAGGCGGAGGCGGTGGCAAGAAGACGAGGGATGCCCCGTTGGTCTAGCCCGCCGGGTGGCTTTATTCCCTTGTCGTAAAAGTTCCGCATTAGTAGTCTCCCGGCCATGAAGCGCATTCCTCGCCAGACCGTCAAATCCGCCTGGGAGCAGGCCCGGGAGTATGGCATTGATATGTCGCTTCTGGTCGCGAATCTCCGAAAAACGCCTGCCGAACGCCTTCAACAACACAGTCGAGCACTTGAAACGGTTCTGCTGTTACGCGAAGGAATGAAAAAATACCATGGGTGATCTCCCCAACCTGCTGAAGCGACTGATTCAACACAAAGTGGTTTTTGTGGTCGTGGGAGGCTATGCTGCCGTGGCACATGGTTGTTCACTCGTCACCCTGGATGTGGATATCTGCAGCGACTTTTCAGTAGAGAATCTAATGCGGCTTCAGGCTGCGCTGGCCGACCTGTATCCAGTACACCGTATGACACCCAAACGCCTGCCGTTAAGGCTTTCACCGGAGTCTTGCCAGGGATTGGAAAATCTGTATTTGGATACAGACCTCGGTCAACTCGATTGTCTGGGCTCCGTACTCGGAATCGGCGACTTTACTGCTGTGCAAAAACGCAGTGTGCCTATCCGCCTGCCTTGGGGCCGCTGTCGGATTCTGTCGCTCGAAGCCCTGATTGAAGCGAAGCAGGCCATGGACCGTCCTCGGGATAAGGAAGCCATCTTGCAGCTTTCCGCCATCCAAGAGAAACATCAAGCCCCAAAGGACAGGTTGTGAGACGCTGTCACTAGCAGCCTTGAGCGTCTTAAATCACCAGGACACCAAGGCCCGGAATGTTTTCGAAGTCCTTCCGGTTTCGAGTGAGAACCTCCAGGTTATGCTGAACGGCAATGGCGGCAATCCAGACATCCCGGGTGCGGTGCGTGCCGGGGGTTCCCCGGTTGTCCAGGAGGGTGGATAGGCGGCCAAAGGTTGCGGCACTATCCTTGTCGATGACGATGCGCTATTTCTTCCATTCCAGACTAAACTCGGTCGGCTTGGGCGCAAGATGCTCCAGGGTCCCTGAAAACTGGACCGAGGCCCCGGGCGCGAGGGCGGGCTTCGCCGGGCGGAATTCCTTGGTCTCCAGGACGGTTCCATCGTCTACAATAATCTCGATGTTTGGTTCGTTAGTATGCTACGCTGCCGATCGGTAATGTGACCGAACCCGGCACATAACAAGGAGATGATCATGAAAACCGGTATGCGATGGATGGTGTTGATGGCGTGTGTGGCAGGCGTAGCAGGCAGCCGCTTGTGGGCAGGTGAAGGAGATGAGGGTGGCCGTGCCGCGGCCCGGGCAACGAAGGCGGCGGAAATCAAGGAGCATCGGGCGGAAAAAGTTGCCGAGATCAAAAAGAACCGTGAGGCAAAACACGCGGAACATTCAGCCGAATGGACCGCCCGACACAACGATTTCGTGGCCAAGCTGACGGAGCGGCTGAATAAAAGTCAGCACCTCGACGCCGCACAAAAGGCTGAAATCCTGGCGTTTGTTGAGGAACAATACGGCGAGAACGTCGAATACTGGGATGCCCAGCACGCCGAGAACATCGCCCTGCTGGACGCCATCGCCGCCGATCCGAACCTGACCCGGGACCAGATCAAGGCCAAGGTCAAAGCCCACATCGATTCACAGAAGTCCGAGAACCAGGAACACCGGACTGAACAAAAGACCGAACGGCAGGAACACCGGGAAAAGATCAAGAACGAGATCCAGAAATAACCGGCAATACGTCAGCAAGTCCGTGGAGGGGGCCGGCATTGTCCCCTCCACGACTCACACCCCGCTCACCGACCAGCGGGTTGTATTGCCTGGAATGGGTCCCGAGAAAATAAGGTCCTGTACGAGACTTATTCCCGAATTTGTGTTCTTCCGTGAAGCCAGCCTGCCCTGCGGATATCGAAGGTACACCGGCTGTTCATGCTCCCCGCACCTGCTTCAATGCGCGACGACTTGCCGCCAGTTCGGCCGCCAATAGGGGACGACCGTAGATTCTGAACAAGGGAAGATCACCATCCAGTCCGCCGGCCACCACGCCGGTTGTGGCTCCATTGGCGTCACGCAGGTGCGGATTGAAACGCCCCCAGCCATATTGACGATCGCGGCCGCCATCGCACAGTTCGCCATCGACCAGTACGGATATCGTCTTGGGACCACCGTCCACGATGAAGACCACGTGGTGGAGCGTTCCAGCCTTCAGCAGGCCACCATCGGTTTCCCAGGCGGATTCGCACAGGCCGCAGGACCAGCGGCCGCCCGGTTCACCGTAGGTGTGGCCGGCCAGGCTGAGCTTCAGCGTGCCCCGATCGGTAAGCTGGAGCAGGATCCCGCGTCCCTCGACATCGCGACTGTCGAACACCACCTGCCAGGGTTTGAGCGATCGGAAATTCACCAGCAATTCCAGCGTCATGCCGCCACGCGGTGCAATGGCACATGCCTGGCCGGGCAGGGTCGCTCCCGTCGATGGATCCACCCGTCCCCCGCCCCGATTATGCAGGGTTGGCAGATCCGGCATCCGGATGGACCCCTTGCCGTCCGTATGTTCCAGCAACAGGCCGTCACGGGTGGGCCGGGCTTCCGAGGGATCCGCCCACAAGGCTGCAAGCAGTTGCGTATCGAGTTCATGGACCCGTGCGATCGTCTTCTGCGTTTCCGTCAACCAGATCCTGCCGTCCTGTTCAATGAAATCGGGATAACTGATACGCACACCGGGATTGTCGTCATACAGGGCGATTTCCGGTTGGGACCAGTGGATCCGGCCATCGCGTTCGATCCCTCCGCAAAGCCAGACCGGATTCCGGTGCTCGTAACCGACCCAGGAGCGGAGGTTCGGCGCACGGGCCAGCACCTCACCACCATGAAAGTGAAACCAGTACAGGTATTTGCCGTTGGAGAAGCGGCGAACGAAATTGGCCGCGCGCGGGTTTTTCACGCGTCGTCCCCCGGGCGTGTAGGTCATATATTCATGTTCCCACGTGTGGCCGTCATCGCGGCTGTAGGCGTGGCAGGCCCATCCATCGATCGTCCGGTACGTGCCGTAGAGGCCCCCGTCACTCAACGGCGTGACGTTGAATTCACCGGCGATCGGACCGCCGCCGGCGGGTGTGCGCAGGCCCACATCGCCGTCGGGGAGTGTTTCCCACACGTGCCGGGCGGGATCCGGTTCCGTGAGCAGATTGGGACTGCGGAACAGTACCCCTTCATTGTGAACGAAGAACCCTTCGCCGAATCCCCCCACCTTGCTGGCGACGACATAGGCCGCACCATGATGAACGAACGGTTTGCCGACTCCCCAGAAGAACAGGACCTTGCCGCCATACGCGTTCTGCCGGTCGCATTCGAACAGGCGCATGGGGATCTCGAAGCGGTCCCTGGACCAGGTCCTTCCGTTGTCGTCGGAAAACTTGTAGGCATAGACGCCAAGCGAGTCCACGCGAGCATATACGCCCCCGTCCACCGTTTTCACTTCACGCAGGTTGTCCCGGTTATAGGTATAGAACGCATAGATCCGTCCGGTGCCGGGAACCGTGAGCGGCATGACCCAGCTGGCTTCCGGTCCGCTGGCGGGTTCAATGTCGAAAGGCCCTTCCCAGGTCTGTCCCTGGTTGGGACTGCGGTAACTCACCACATGCTGGCCGCCTTCCCCCTCGATGCCCCGCCCCGTGGTCATGGTACAGGTCCAGCTTCCATCCGCATTCACCACGACATAGGGTTCGTCGCAATAACCCTCGCTGGGAATTTCCGTTCCGGTTTCCAAGTGACGCCCGTCCATCAGCATGGTTCAGTCCCTCCCGATGTCGCCTACCTGTGCGGTTTCTCGAGCCCGGCATACTTCACCTGCATCTACCGGCGGCATTTCAAGGAAACCCCGCGGCAGACCCGTAGCCGAATTGACCCGGATACTCACTTCTCCCGGAACTTGTCCGCAGTGATCAGTTCCCAGGGGGCGGAGGGTTTTGAGACGTTCCCGGCCGCGTCCGTGGCCACCAGGAACAGGTACATCGCGACGCCGGGTCGGAACCCACGGACTTCCTGGTTGTCCTTGTATTTCCCCGGCAACTTGTCGGCGCCGCGCCCGTCACGGTAGCGCGACAGGTACAATTCGTACGTGCAGCCTTCCCGCTCGTCGAATCGAACCACCATCCGTCTCCCATCATTGAAGTGCAGCGGTTCGGCAAATTCCTTGATGACCGGCGCCTCGCCGGTGTTCCCGACCAGCATCCGGGTGATCGGGTTCGCTTCGGGCCCTTCCCACTTCGGAACCGGCTTGCGAAGCACATGCTGCGCCACAGCCGCATCCGAGCGGTCTTCCGCCGGTTCGTATTCCGCCACGAGGCCGGCCAGCTGGTAGGTCCGTCCAGGCACCCGTTTCATCTGACCGAGATACTGGACTTCGTTCCGCGCGGTGACGAAGATCTTCTCGAGGGTAAGCGGCAGGTCGACGATGCCATCCCCGCCCTCATGGCCCCACCACGTGGAGTCCAGGTACCGGGCATTGTCATAGGGCCGGTTGGCGGGCAAGGGGAAACGCACGTAGCGCCACCCCTCGAACTTCGCATAGGACCAGGTGAATGTATCGTCGCAGTTCCAGTCATCCCTGGCCCCGATGGAAGTCCAGCGCTCTCCCTTGGCATCGCGCACCTGGTAGGCAATACGCCCCCAGCCTGAGTTGCCCTTCATCCAGACCCCCAACGCGCTCGCCCGGCCCGGAATCGGGGCCGGTTGCTTCAATACCACAGCCCCGTAACGGATCAACAGGGGCCGGTCGCCAACCGGCTGCTCCGCCAGGGTGATGGAGGCGGCGGCGGGGTGACCGGCTTCGTTTCCGTCAAAGGTGGCCGTAAGTTGCGGATCGGTTCCGCGTGCAATGGCGATATGATTGCTTTCGAAACTTCCGACCCGGCTCCCGTCATACTGCCAGTCATTCGCCGAAAAGGCCGGCAGGGCATGCACCGTTTCAGCGGGGCGTTCCGCGTATTGCGGCTCCGGGAACGTGAACCCCTTGAGGCCGTCCGCACCCGTCACCCATACCGGGGAGGGCGACACCGGCACACGGATCGTCCCATTGGCAAGCGGTACCTGCACCGGGTTGCCCATCGAATCCGTGACGGTCACGGGTCCTTTCCCGTCAACGGTGATCGTCGCCTCCACGGTACCCGTCACCCGCCAAAGCGCAAAGACTGCCGCACCTGACCGCGGATGCTTGAACGCCAACGCATACGTGGTCAGGACGCCGGTATCCACCGGTCCGTCCATCTTCATCCCGCAGAGCATGGCCGAGGCCGTGGCAAGCGCGGCCACCGCCGGCTTGGGGCATTCCAGCGGCACCCGGCGGAATACGCCGGCGCCGTAGTGTTCGGCCCCGTAGTAATTCCCCGCATCGCTAGCCACCATACCCGCCTCGAAATTCTCAACGCCGTAGGCCAGCCCCATGAGCCAGTACCGGACCTGGTTCTCCGCCTGTTCCCGCTCCGACAAGGCGCCTTCGTTGGTCGGAAAGAACGGTCCTTCACACCAGGAAATCGGCAGTTGGGGCCGACCCAGCCGCGCAATCTCCTGCCGGACCTGCCACAACTGGTTGATGCAACCGGTCAGCCAGGGAACTTCCGGAGTCAGCTCGAACATCGGGGCATCCATGCCGTACCCGTCGATCAACGCGTTTGGAAATCCGTTGGCCAGGAACCCGATCGTATTCATCGGGGCACCCCATTGCAGGATCAGCTTTGTCCCGGGGGATTCCTTCCGGCACCGTTCCCCCACGGCCTTGAACATCGCCAGCTGGCGATTCAGGTTTTTCAGCGCCGCCTCGCCGAGGACATAGGGTTCGCCTCCGGTATACCGGGGGTCCGGGGTATACGAGTAGTGGTGGTCGTAGTTCCATTCCCCTCCGTAAAAATAGGTCGTCACCGGGAAATTGGTGCTGTCGCTCCGGATCCCCTTCAACTCGGCATCGAGAAATTCCTGCATCTGTTTCGGATCGTTCACGTCCAGCCGATGGTAGTAGCCGACAATCGTATGGGATCCGTTCGGCAGGAAGTCATGCCGCTTGAGCATCGCGGTGTCGAAAAACCCCGCGTGGTTGGGAACACGCCGAATCCCCAGCTTCCGCAACATCGCCAGCACCCGTTCATTCCGCGGACGGTTGCCGGAAAACGGTGTGTAGTGCCCCAGCAGCATCCAGGCCCCGAACCGTGTTTCCGCGGGATCGTTGCCGTACGACCGGCTGTTGCGCGGAAGCCGGACCAGGCTGAGCGTGTTCTCGCGCACCTCATCCCCCGCCGTAACCCGGACAACCAGCTCATGCCAACCCAGCCGCTTCAACTTCGACAGGGCTATTTCCGCCTGTGCACTCTCCCGGGCCGGAACGGCAAGGGTTTCCACGGCCTGGGTCTGTTCGGTCCCGTCATAACTCCGGGTCCGGAGTTCAACGCGCGCCTTGATCCGGTGGCCAGACGTATTGTGAACCGTTACGATCTCCGTCGGGATCTCGGGATCCTCAAACACGTGCCCGTACTGCGTGGGCTCCACCGTGTAACCAAACGTCCCCGCCTCCAGGGTGATGCCGATCACATGCACGGAACTCGGAAGCCCGCCCGGTTGGTATCCGTAATAGATCGGGTCCGGATAACTGCGCAACAAATAAAGGGGCTTCGAGATTTCCATATCCAGGAACTGGTCCCGCATGTCGCTGAACCCGTACAGGGCATCGGTATCCACCGGCACCCGGACCAGGTAGAGCAGTCGTCCGTCCGCCGTCTTCCGATCCAACGGCACAACCCGTCCATCGGCTATCGACGCCGCCGTAATCTCGAAATCACGGCGGGCATCATACCCGGACCCGTCGCGGTAGAAGCGCACGGAGCCGCGGGGCACACCGTTCGTATCATCGTCCAGCCAGGCCAGCAGCCACACGTGGCGGTAATCCCGGTACGGCACCCGGAAGGCCGCCACCGCCGGATCCACGCGAAACGGATTGGGGTAGGCGGCCTGCCCGTTCACATAGCCGGCATCGGGTCCCGCCCCCTCGCTCAACCGGTACCGGAACAGGCTGTTCCCCAGATCGATGCCGGCATTACCCTGACCGGGAAGCCGGACCGGAATTCGTCGACCCTTTACCGGCACCTCGAACCGTTCCCCCACAAGCCGGGGAGATCCGTCCGAACGATAATCATCCAGACGAAGCGGTTCCAGGTCTTCACCGACTTCCGCCTTGGTGATATCGACCGTCTGGACCACGCTGCCCGGCGGCAGAACCAGGGCAAGCCGTACGGGACCTTCCGTGGCGATACGGGATTCAGCAACCAGCCGGTCATCCACCCACACCTGGCGCATCGACGCCGTAAGCACCATGCGCACGACAACCCGTTTTTCATCGAATCCAACCAGGGCGGCATAGTCCGAACCGATCTCGTGGCGATCCCGGTCATCCCAGAGATTCTTCACTGCGGGAAAACGCCACGCATAATTCACCTCGCCGGACGGAGTCTCCCGACTCCCGTAGTAGCGGCTCGAGATGGTATCGGTGGCCATGGCCTTGCCGGACGCCTGGGCTGAGATCCGCAGGCCGGTCCGACTGTCGGGCAACAGGCCGACGGACAGGAGCGGACTCCCGGCGGCATCCGACACCACATTGAGACGGCACCATTGTTTCATCGCCGGCTTCACCCGGATCACCATGTCGACCGGAAACGTGTCCAGGGGCGGGGTCTGAAGCGTCAGGAGCGCTTTATCGGCAGGTGTAATCCCGTTGGATACCGCCGCCGTTCCGGTCACGATCTCCCAACCGGCGGGTGGCGCCGTGAAGTCAAAGGACCCGGGAACGGCTGATACTGAAAGGATACCGGTGACCAGTACCAGCAAGATCGGGAAAAGACGCTTCATGATGGCTCCCCTTTTTATTGGAATGTGATGGGCCACTATCCCATCATACCGGTGACAAGCCAATTCAGAAATACCGGATGGAAAAGGATCCCACCACGGCTAATCCCGTATCGATCGTCCATGCTGCATCAGCGGCAAGCGTAAGGGTGTTGATGGCCGGCAGTGTTCCCGCCCCGTTATGACCCGCGCGTCGATCCGCGCG
>MHBQ01000174.1:0-7328 GCA_001803315.1 Lentisphaerae bacterium RIFOXYC12_FULL_60_16 | reverse complement strand
CCATACCGGTCTTGCCGAACCCGTTGCCCGTATACCAGAGGTGGTAGTCATTGGCCCGTTTCACCACCACGGCATAACTGCGCTGGTGATCATCGAACGCACCGGGCATGCCAATGCCGAGATAGTCATCCGCCTTCGGGCACTGGTGCCGCCAGGTCACACCGTCTTCACTCCACGCTTCCTGGATGCGATAAGCGGGACCGACCGAACTGAACCACATGCGCCACCCGTCCGGTTCCCGCAGGATAAACGGCTTGCTGTTGATATATTCGTACGGATCGGCATCAAACGCGCGTGGGGCCAGCACCAGCCCGGAATTGTGTTTCACCCACTGAAACCCGTCATGGGACTCCGCCAGGGCGATTCCCATCCGCGCAATCCGGGAGCCTTGGGCCGTTTGCACTCCCGCCGGCGACGCGTAATAATCGCTAATCGCCGTATAATACATCCGCCACCGGTCCCCGGCGCGAACCATGGACACACTGCCGGTCCCTTCATGATCCCACGGCCGGTCCAGGGGAAGGATCGGATTCTTGTCATGATACCGCCAGGTCAACCCGGCATCCTCGCTGATGGCCAGGTTGGTTGTGTTGGCCAGCTTGCCCTCCTGCCGTATCGCGCCCCAGGCGGCAAAGACCATCAACCATCGCCGGTCGTCAAGCGGTACCACAAACGGAAAGGATGGCCCCCAGCAGTTATGGGAGGTTTCAGGTTGAGGGGCAAGCAAGACGCCGCCCAACGGCTTCCAGTCATTCGGCCGGTCCACCGGCGATTCCGCCATGAGGATTACATTCCCCGCCTGACCGGCACCCCAGTAATAAATCCTGAACCGGTCTCCGAGATCGAGCACATGACCCGCCCCGGCATGCTGATCGTCCAATCCCGGATGCAATTGTCCGGGCCGGATAACCGGATTATCCGCACCCACGGTCCATGCTATGGTTTTCATATCCAATCTTCCTAATGACTGTCTCGATCCTGCATCAGGTTGACTGCACGGGGAGAATCCGGCGGGGATTGTCCACCATTATGGTCTTCTCTTCCGCGGCGGTAAGCCCCAGGGACCGGAACACCGGCAGGACGTCCTTGAACATATACATCCATGGCGGCTGCGGCATGAACTGGACCCGTTCGAACAGCCCCGTTTCCGTGCAATACCCGTGATCCATACCGAACAACAGCTTGTCACCATGCCCGGCATCAAAGACCTGGTGAATGGCCTCGATCAACAGACGCCAGTTTTCCGGTTTGCGCACATCCAGGTTGGTCGGCATGAAATTCGCACCGCGGTCCATCCAGGACAGGATCGATTTCCGGTAACTGGGATCCGACAGATGCCAGCCGACATGCCCGATCACCACGCGCCGCAAATCCACCCCTTCCATATCCAGAATGGTCAACTGGCTGGTATCAGCGCCCAGCAGCGTACAATGGGTGGTGATATGGACGCCGGTCTGTTTCCAGGCCCGCGCACCGGCCTGGAAGGTTTTCCGTTCAGTCGGTGTCATCGCGGGCTGGCTGGTTCCCAGCTTGATACAACCGGCATGCACATTGGTTCCATGGACCCCTTCCAGTATTTCCCGGACGCAGAAATCGGCGAGTTCCTCGACTGAAGACTTCCGGACAAAGGGCCAGATCTGCAGGTCCGGGGTTTTGGCCCAATATCTCCCCAGCTCGATCTCCCGGTAGAATCCGGTCGCCATGACGATCTGAACACCGGACGCCTTGGAAATTTTGGTATATACATCCGGCCATGCCCGCCAGGGCGGCATGGTCACGTCACAATAGGCATTCATGCCATGCTCGGTCCGGGCCTGCTTGAGAAGCGGTACGGCATCGTCGAGCAGGTACTGAAGCCGCGCGGGACTCATCGGCTTTTCCTCGGTGCGGAACGGCAGGGGATACGGATTTTCCTTGGTGGGTTTCGGTGCAGGCGGAAGTCCGTAATTCGATGGATCCTCCTCACACATGTCGCTGTGCAGGTGTTCATGCATCAACACTTGCCCCAGTTTGGCGGGATCCACCGGACCACAAACCGTGATGACTTTGCCTTCGTATTGCCGGGTTGTCATGTCGTCCTCCTTGATTCCACCCGCCCACCCTAGCACGTCACCATGAAACCTGTACGGATAAAGCGATGCTGAATCCTGCCATTATTATATACAATCCTGACCTATCCCCTGCAGGTGACAGTCCCGAATGGCACTTTGCCGGAATGCGCGGAGTTACAGTCAATCCCAGGGCAGGCAGACATCGGCGATTCCCGGTCTCTTCGGCAAGTTGCCACCCTGGTTCGACTGTCATGGGGCTGCCGGTTTCGGGTCTGCCAAATAGGCCAGGATCAGCGCCTTTTGAGATTGCCCATGCAACCAGCTCTTGAGTTCCCGGGCTTTCGCGTAGTTCGGCCCAAGGTGGCGCGCATATGACTGCTCGATTGACGCTTGCACGTCCGACTGTCGCACAGCGGCTTGCCAGTTTTGCGAAACGATGTCATGAAGGTTGTCGTGAAGATTCTTCGCTTTGATGGCATCCCATTCCCCACGATCGCACCATACGCCTCCACATGCTCCACAGTAGTCGATGGAGAACGACAGACCGTGACCGACACGATACGGAAGCAACATATGCCCGCATTGCGGGCATAGCTTTGCCTTGTGATTATCGGACACATCCAGTTGTGCGGGGGTTGCCGTCTCGGGCAAATCACCCCGCAGCCTGACCCGCCAGGCGTCATATCGGGCGCGATCAAGCCAGACCCCGGAACAGGCGCTGCAAACGGACCCCGTCAAATCCTGAGCAACTTCAACCAGCGCCATCGTGTGCTTTTTACAGAGCGGACATTGCATGGGTTCTTCTCCTTAACGTGTTCTCAATTCCTTTGCTGATTCTGCGCACAAGTCTCGGAAAACCACGGGGAATACAGGAAGAAATTGTAGATCGCCGTCTGAATACAGGCAAGACCCAACGGGTCTCACCGTTTGTCTGATTTTCCATTGAATACGTCCCCCAGATACGGCATGCTTGTTCCACGATAATTGGGAGGTTTAAAAAATGGCTTCGCAATCTTACGTTCCAGAAATCAAGGCCGGCAGCGCCATGCTACTGGCATTTTGCCTCACAGCCTGCGTGAACATCCCCACAGCGGAGGATCAACTAGCATCGCTCAAGGCCGGAACCGGACTCGAACCGGTCCAGATCGCAAATGGAACCGCCCCCTACCTCGGCAAGACCCATCGCGGTTATGGCATGCTGCTCCGCATCCAGGCCGGAAACGTCTGGGGACGATACGCCACCCGGATCGCCATCGGCGAGACCGGCCGGGAACTCGGCGGTATCTGGTCCTTCCTGTCAGGAAGCTATAAGACCGGCGGCAACATGACCGGAAGTCCGCTTGACCGTCTGTTGTCCCGCGTCATCGGGCAACCGATTTCCATGGTGGCCATCCTGACCCACAACAAGCCCCAAACAACCCGCGTGGATGTCATCACCGGTTATGCGCCCGTCAAACCGGAAGATCCCCTGCCCCAAATCGTAAACCTTGGATTCCTGAAAGGCTATATCGGCGCCGCTGATCCAGCCATTGCCCGGAAACTCGGCGATAACGCCAACCTCGTTAAACGGCTGAGACAATACCGATCATTCTACATCCGGGCCGAATCCGGAACCGTCACGTTCATGTTCGCCGGGTCCGAAAACGAATATTCATCGATGATCCGGGAAAGCGGCGGATACGACAACCTTCTCAATTCCATCATGGATTCACTGGCGGATATCGCCGATAACCTGTAACGGTCAACTCCTGCGTCCACCATCGCTCCGACCCTGGCTACACCGCTCGATCACCAAGGCAACCAATAGGCCCGCGAAACCAGTTGCATGTCCGTGTCGGCGGCAACCGTCAACAGGCCGCCAACCTGCACCGGATCGGCAGATGGCGGCAGGTCGATCCGCCAGGTCTGCCAACCTGCCGGATACCCCCGCGACAAGGCGGGAACGGCAGGCAAATCACGCCCGTTTAACGCAAATGACCCGGCAAAGTAATGGCCCGGATTCTGCCGGCTGACAAGTCGTCCCTGTTTCTCAACTTCCAGGGTTATCGCCAGACGCGCATTCGAAACATGAGCCGGAATCGAGACCTCAAACCGTAACACCTGCTTGGCCACCGGACCCGACACCCCGGAATCTTTTTTGGTTTCGATGGCCAACGGAAGCGCCTCACCGGCGGTTCCCTGCCGTACAACCATCGGCAGTTGCCAGGATGATTCGGGAAAGGTTGCAGGAACCGGTTTGCGTTCAAACGACCGACTCAACCCCGGCGCTTCACCGGCAGGGACAAGCTCCAGCAAACGGACTTCAAACGGACGCATGGAAAAAGATACCAATTCCTGGAACGATTCGCCCGGATCAGACCACTGCGCGTAATCCGGGAAGTGACTATAGATCGACCATGTCCTACCGGAGGGAAGGCCCCAGGATGCATCGAGCCGGATCGTCACCGGACGGTCCTCCCACGTCGCATTATGCAGCGCAATCACCGCCCGCGTCCCGTCCGAGCCGCAATATCCGTAGGGCTCCATCTGCCAAGGATTCCCCAGCACCAGCCGGCTCCCGGCAAAACAACCGGCCAGGCGGCGGAACAAGGCGATCAAGTCGGCCATGCAACGGCGCTGGGGCGCATCGAGGAACGTCGGATCAGACCACGGCTGGGCAAGCAGGCTGCCCCGCGCCAGGTCCATCACGAAACCCGCCGCCCAACGTTCCGGACCAATGCCGCTGTTCCAGTCCCAGGAAGAAAGCCACACCCCCAGTGAATCCTTCCCGATGGCAGGCAGGTCGGCGCACCACCGGTGGGCCAGATCAAGCCCCTGGGTGACCCCGTCACGCGCATAGAGGGTCGGGCGTATGCCGGGTGTCGCCGCTTCGATCGCAAGCCCCGGCTCAAACAGGGTATCGGCATCGAGGAGCCACCAAGGGGAACGATATCCCCAATACAGCATCAGAAACACGTCGGGATTCTCAGCGTCGAGCTCATGAAGCATCTGCCGGACCCCGTCATGAATGGCCTCGGTGGAATACAAGCCGGGAAGATGGTCGTGGGTGATGTTGTTGCAGATCGCACGGAGATTGTCGAATTTCAACAACCGAACGCCATGCTCCCTGACATGATGACGGAATGCCGTGCAAAACAGAGTACGGATCGGATCGGTGGCGCGGCAGGTAAAGGGTCCTGACCAGAATTTCGGCGTGAAGGCCGGGTTATGCGTAAACGTGCGGACAATCGCAGGATTGTCCAGGATGTGCCAGCCGCTCATGGAACTGTCAATCCACAGACCGGGGTCCATCCCCAAGGCGCGAATGCGGTCCCGCAACGGCACAAACCCGTTGGGGAAACGGCACGGATCGAACCCGGTAAGATCCCCTTTCTTGTCCACCCAGAAATCCACTGAGAAACGGTCAAATTGAAGGTCGGATTCCGAACGGGCTTCTGCCAGCCGGTCCAACAAGCCGTTCAGGATGGATTCGGATTCCTCCACCCAAGAATTTCCGGAATCCGGTGACGTATCCCATCCGCCAAACGGTTCGAAAATGGTCATCGGCTGGTCATGATTCCTGCGTACCCGTCGACACCGGCGCCGGATTGTCTCAACAAATAGTTCCTGTGCCTTGCCGGCAGGCGCCACGCCCCATACGGTATCCATGGCCGTGAATGTTTCACCGGGTTGCAGGAGCCGGCCCGGAAACTGCGACAGACGTATTCGCTGATCCTGTCCGGTGGTCCATCCCGCGGGATCTGCCAGGCTGACAAATGCCTGGCCATCCATATACACCGGAAACCCCCGGCCCCCGTCCGTCACGGGAACCTCGAACGTATAGGACCCGTGCCCCACATTCATCAACCGCCGCGCGCAGGAAGCGGTGTTGGTGATCCGCACCGACTTGAAGAGCAACGGTTCATCGGCGCTCAACCGGTACACGATCGTGGCCGTGGTCTCGCCGGCCTGATCCCGAAGCGTCACCGTACAACCGTGCCGGTCCGGTTCCACTTGAACGCGGTCGACACGGAGGGATGCGCGCACCCGATCGGCCCCCACAACCAGGTATTGGAGAAACGGAGTACACAACACATTGGGCATGGGATAATGGCGTCCATGTCCGGGATCCTGCGCGTCGAGCACCGCGGTGCGGGTGATTTGCCCGCATAGCTGAAGCGCCAGGGTGTTGACGTGTCCCCGGCGAAGCAATGATCCGGCCGGGGTTCCCGCCGACAGGTCAAACCGGGCCGGCTCGTTCCACCGAAGCGCGGCCTGGCGCTCTCCAACCAGCACCCCGTTGAGGAACACGCGCATGAAGCGGAAATCGTAAAGATCCATTCCTCCCAATACGAGGGTCAGGGGACCCTCTGCCGGTTCACGGGGCACAAACAAGCGTGTTCGGGCCCAGGCATAACGGGACGGTTCAGGCACGTAGAGATCACCGGGGGATTCCTGGCAGGGCCATTCATGGTCCGGACAATCCGGACGTGCATATCCCTCGCGCATGCCCCGCTCGTCGTCAGGACTGCCGGTCCATTCATCCGTGGTCTGACATCGCCACCCCTCGATCCAGATCCGCTGGATGGCAGCATCCCATTCAAGCTCCAGCTCCGGCCCTCCGTGCAATTTCAGGCATGCACCGGTTATCCGGTTCTCCAGCAGGCTCGCGGACCATCCGGATATTGCGTCCAGGTGAAAAGCCATGGCCGGCGACGATATGACCACCGGCGTTGACAACGCGTTGGTCCCCATTTTGCTCCTCCCCCTCACGTACGGTGCCCGAAGGCATGCGACAGGGCGGCCGCCGTCAAGCGGCGCTCTTGGATGAAGCGATCAGCGGTGAATCATCATGGGAACCGGATCCGGACCTTCATGAAATTCCGCTGCATTTCGACCATGCCCTCAGCATTCCGACTCCGGCCAAAATGGTCCCCCAGTTCCAGCAAGGCGTCAACGACCGTCCAGTCATAGGGACGGGTCCGCAACGCTTCATACCGTACACGTTCCAACTCTTCCCCGCCTTTTCGCCACTGGGTCACAACGGCCCGCTGTTCATCAAGCGTGAGCCGTTTCATCGTCCACCCTCCAGCAGTTGTCGGGCACGAGTGAGAATTTCCGGTGCTTCCTTAAGCTCTGCCAGGAATTCACAAACGTCCCGAGCCGCTTCAAGGATTGCATTCATCGATCGCAGGATACACCAATCCCTGTCGAACCGCAACGGATTGGTATGGGCGGGCCTGCGGATGGGCGCATCCCTGAATGACTGACCTACAGGATGGTGTTGGCATCCTCTGG
>MHBQ01000173.1 GCA_001803315.1 Lentisphaerae bacterium RIFOXYC12_FULL_60_16 | reverse complement strand
CTGTGGGTTGTGGGAGTCCTCCCTGTCGAGGCTGGTGACGCTCTGCAAGGTCTACCGGAACTCCCGCAGAAGCGCGTCTCGATGACCATCCTCAGTGACATGCCCGCCACCAATCTCCTCCAGTTCGTGGCGCACCGAAACGGCATTCGTCTTGATCTCGCGGACGGGATCAAGACGAATACGGTCAGTTTCAAATTCAGGTTCGACAATGCCGACACCCGGCATGTCATCAGTTGGGCACTGCACTTTCTGAACGCCGCTGCCATCTTGACCAATGGCACGCTCCACGTTGTCCCGCGGTCTGGTCAGGAACCGACTCCCGTCGTACGCGATGATTCCTCGCAGGCACAGTCAGTGCCCCTGCTCGACTTGCTGGGTCGTCCTTTTGATCAAGATCGCGCCGTCACATTCCCGGCGCATCAGGTCTTAGAATGGGTTTTGCATCGTGCGGGCATTCACAACGACGTCTTTGCACCCGAGTGCTCGCGAGCGATGCAGGATGTCACAGTTTCAGCCGGTTCCCGGCAGTTCAGTGATGTCCTGACCGATGTCTGCGATCAGTCCGGACTCAAATGGTCGGTGCGATGGGAAGCCGTGTTTATCGAACGGAAAGACAGGACCGGGGATGCCCAACCAGAGAATTGACACGTATTTCCCAAATTGGCCGGTCGTTGGAACGTGTTTACGAGGGTGATCAAAAGATGGAGCGGGAGACCGGGATCGAACCGGCGACGTTCAGCTTGGGAAGCTGACATTCTACCACTGAATTACTCCCGCATCCGTTACGCCAGACTATAACGGAGCTGCACATCCTTTGTCCAGCAGGTAGTGGGAGGATTCCGGTGAAGGGTGGATGGGCGCATCTGCGGCGGCGCGTTCACCCCAGATCCAGACCGGCCCGGGTCGGGCCGGCTCCAACGAAAATGCACAAACTCGATGCGCCCCATCTGCGGGTATGGGTGCGTCGATTATTCCGGGGAGGATTTTGAGGGGACGGGTGTCAGCAGATTGAAACTGCTGTCCCGAAGGCCGATCAGCACGGCCTGTCCGGCGGCGTCGACCTTGAGTTCGCCGTAACGGGCGGCTGCGTAGGTGTTGGCCTGGCCTTCCTGAAACATGAAGGAATCGGGCCCCAGCCGCACCCCGTCCCGCAGACGGTAAATCAGGCGGAGCTCGCCGGGGGCCAGTGGTTCCCCAACATCAAGCCGTACAAATTCCGCCACCCGGTTGCTGTCCGTCGAAAGAACCAGCAGGCCCTTGTCCCGGAGTTGGTCGCCGCTCACCTGTTCGGCGATACGGTAGCGCAGCTGCATGTAGTCACCCTGTATCAGCGAGCGCGGGTCACGCGGGGCCAGGTCCAGCAGGATGGAGCGGCCGGTTGAAATCGTCTGTTCCTTGCGCAGGACCGAATGGTTGAAGACCCCGAGCACCAACGCCAGCATGAACAGGATGATTCCGGTTCTCATGATGCCCCCTCGGCAGGCTGGAGCTGTCGAAGGCCCCATCGCAGGGCCAGCAGCAGGATTCCGCTGGCGGTCACCACCGCGGATTTGTAGGCCAGATCAACGTGCAGGGTGTAATAGTAAAAGACCAGGAACACGGGGAGGAATACGAAGGCGATAGCGGAGACGAGGCGGTCCTGGTCGGCAAACCCGATGCCCAGCAGGCCGATGGCGACGAGGATTCCCGGCGTGGTGAAGAGGCCCAGCAGGATAACGGCCAGGACGACCGCCAAAAGCCACGGACGCCGAAGCGATCCCCATCCGCCTGCGATCCGGACAAACAAGGTTACCAATCCCGCCGCGACAATCAGACTCGATGGCCAGATTGCTCCCCGGAACGAGGAATGCCACCAGGAGTCCATCTGGGTGACATCCATGAACACAAGCGTGGCAGGAAGCATGCAGACGGCCGCCACAAACAGTGGATTCAAGGATGGATGTCGGGAACGCTCCTGCATCAGGATGCCGATCGTCAGGGTCTCGATGGCGATCAATGCATGAATCAAGGGGAAGGCATCCAGTTCGACAATCACCCACAGGGTGACCATGATGCCCAGCGCCAGGGCGCCTATGAAACGGTAAATACCGCTGTTGAAAAAGGGATAGACGGCTCCCATCACGACGGCATGTGCCAGGATGGCCGAGACCCACTCGTAACGGTTGGAGAGGCCTTCAACCAGTCCGCCCACCGCCGCGAGATGGCCGGCCAGGGCAAAGGCAAGCGCCAGTTGTCCGGGAAAAGTGGACTGTGTCTTGCGCCGCAGCAGGATGGCCAGGACCAGGAGCACGATGCCACTCACCAGCCATCCAATCCCGCTGTTCATGCTATCTGCAATCATACCGATGAAGGGAAGGAGGAATAGGGCGGCAAACCAGCCGCCGATGCCGGCAAGGATCTTGATGCCGATGGGATCGGATTCCGCGGGTTGGCGGTTCTGTTCCACGATCCGGTCACGGACATCGGGATCCAGGACGCCTTCCGACACCAGGTTGGCGAGCAATTTCGATTGTTTCACGGGGCACGCTCCGGTTGTTCGGCGTGCATGGCGCGGGACGCCCGGCGGAGGTAGAACGTGGCCAGGCTGACCACGCCAAGGATGATCACGGCCATCAGGAGAAAGATGAAGGCTTCCATGTTGTGCACTTGGTCGAAAGCGATTCTGCCTAGCAATACGATCAGCATCAGGCAGGCGTTGGTGACCACCAGGCTCAAGGCGGCCATATCGGGCAGTAATTTCCGGTAGACGAATCCGGCCCCGGCCGATCCAATCAACCAGAGGATGGCGGCTGCCAGGCGAGTCGCTGAGGAATCGTCGATATCCAGAATGATGGCGAACGTGGGGATAAACAGGGCGCTTAGCAGGGTCATCAGCAACAGTGCCCGGTGCCAGCGTGCCTTTAACCAGGCAAATCCCATGACGGAGCCGATTTCCCGCGCAATCAGGCCGAGCAGGTTGATGGATGCGATCCCGATGCAGAGCGTTTCGAACGGGGTGTGGTGAAGGGGTTCCGCCACCTGGACCCAATAGAGGACCGTGCCGGTCTGAAGAAGAATCAACCAGAGGAACCAACAGGCGGCAAATTGCGATACGGCAACCCATCCGGTGATCAGCAGGGCCCATGCGAAGAACAGTTCGTAGGCATCCGCACCGGTCTGGTAGGTCTGCCCGAACACCGCCAGCAGGACACCGGTCAGCATGCAGGCTGCCATGAGCATGATATTACCGGACAGTGCGTGGTCACGAAACCGCAGGGACACGAGGATACAAGCCACGATGGCGGCCTGGATGACCCCGAATTTCAGAAAGCGGCCCATCGCCTGCCAGTTATAGGCGAAGAAAAAGACAACGCCAGCCAGCACCAGGGTGGCGCCAAGCATGAGGAGCAGATTCTGAGCCCAGGCATGCCATGCCGATGCCGGACGAATGTGGCGCCGGGCGGAATCCTGGGCGGTTTCGGAGAGAAGCCCCTCCCGTGCCAGTGCTTCAATCCACGGAATCCGGGCGGTTGGATCGTGCGATTCCATATACGTCAGGACTATAAGCACCGGCCCGAACAAGACAAGTATTGAAACTCAGGTTCCGCCGTGCGGCGTACCGGCCAGGCAATCGGCTGCCGCGGCAATAAACGCTTCCACGTGCTGTTTTGAATGTGCGGTTGAGATGAACGCCGTTTCGAACTGCGACGGGGGAAGGTAGATTCCCTGTTTCAACATGGCGTGGAAAAAGGCGGCGTGGGCCCTGGTGTCGCAGGTTTTTGCATCGGCCAGGTTCCGGACCGGGCCCTGCCTGAAGAAAAGGGTGAACATGCCGCCCAGCCGGTTGATCCCGAGCGCAACGCCCCGCTTGTCGATGATCGAGCGGATGCCGGCTTCCAGACAACGACCCCGTGCATCCAGTTCAGGATATGGATTATCCCGTTGCAGGATTTCGAGCGTGGTTCGTCCGGCGGCAACCGCCACCGGATTGCCGGAGAGGGTTCCCGCCTGGTAGACCTTGCCGGAGGGCGCGAGTGCGTCCATAACGTCAGCCCGGCCTCCCACGGCGCCGATCGGCATGCCTCCCCCGATGATCTTGCCCAGGGTTGTCAGGTCCGGACGGATTCCGCACAACGCGCCATAGGTGGTCGGTGCAAGACGGAATCCGGAAATCACCTCGTCGAAAATCAACAGGGCCCCGCAACGGTCAGCGGCGCTCCGCAGGCCGGCAAGGAATCCGGGCTCCGGCAACACCAGTCCCATATTGCCGGCAACGGGTTCCACGATGATGCCGGCCAGTTCGGAGCCGTGTGCATCGACAATGGCATTGACGGCGTTCAGGTCGTTGTAGGGCGCCACGAAGACATCGTCGGCAATGCCGGACGGGACCCCCGCGGAAGCGTTGATCCCACCGGTCAGCAGTCCGCTTCCGGCCGCCACCAGCATGGCGTCGGTGTGGCCGTGATAGCATCCGTCGAATTTCAGCAGCCGGCGGCGCCCGGTAACGCCCCGTACGAGGCGAAGGGCGGTCATCACCGCTTCTGTCCCGGAACTGACCAGGCGTATCTTTTCGATGGACGGGACCAGCCGGCAGATCAATTCCGCAAACTCAACCTCGGCGGCGGTATGGATCCCGAAGGTCATGCCGCCGGCCGCCGCTGTGCGGACCGCGTCCACCACTTCGGGATGTGCATGCCCGAGGATCAGGGGGCCCCATGAACCGCAATAATCGACCAGTTCCGTTTGCTCCACCGTCCGGATCATGCAGCCATGTCCTGATTTGACCACCAGGGGGACGCCTCCCACCGAGTTGAAGGAACGCACGGGGCTGTTGACCCCGCCGGGGATTACCCGGCAACCGCGTGAAAACCAGGACGTGGAATCGGTCATGAAAAGATCTCCCGGTAACGGTTGGCCCAGTAGCTGATCAGGATGTCGGCTCCCGCCCGACGGATGGCGCACAGCGATTCACGCGCCATGGCCGCCAGGTCGCCCCAACCGCGGTCAGCGGTTGCCAGCAACATGGCATATTCTCCGCTGACATTGTACGCCGCGATCGGCAGGTCGGTGGACGCCCGCAAGCGATTCAGGATGTCGAGATAGAAAAGCGCCGGCTTTACCATCAGCATATCGGCGCCTTCGGCCTCATCCAGCCGGGACTCCCGCAAGGCGAGGAGGGGGTTCTGATAGGAAGCCTGGTAGCCGCGTCGGTCGCCGGATTGGGGAGCGGAGCGTTCCGCGTCGCGGAACGGTCCATACATGGACGATGCGAACTTTGTTGAATAGCTCATGATGGCTGTCGTTGCCGCTCCGGCTTCATCCAGGGCGGTGCGGATGGCCTGGACCTGTCCGTCCATCATCGCGCTGGGCGCGACGATGTCCGCTCCCGCGGTGGCGTGCGATACCGCTACGCGGGCCAGATGGGCGAGGGAGGCATCGTTATCGACCGACCCGTCCGGCGCCAGCGGACCGCAATGGCCGTGCGAGGTATAGGCGCACAAGCAGACATCGGTTGCCACGACCATGTCGGGAAAGCGGCGTTTTACGTCGGCCACCGCACGTTGTACGGCGCCGGCGGGATCCCAGGCCCCGGATCCGTCCGGATCCTTGGCGGCATCTTCGGTTAATCCGAACAGCAGGATGCTGTTGATGCCCTGTTCCAGGACCGGTTCCAGCATGCCGCACAGCCGGTCGGCGCTGACGCGGGATTGACCGGGCATGGCATCGATCGGTTCGCACTGGTTTTGTCCGGGGGTCACAAAGACCGGCCACATGAAGCATGCCGGTCCGGGAACCGGTTCGTCGAGCAACTGCCGCATGCCGGCTGATCCGCGTAACCGGCGTAATCGTACGTTGGGATATCCGCTCATGTTTCAAACTCCTTTGCCACCGTGTACCGCGCCAGGGAGGTTATGGCCCCGGCGACAGTCGCCGGTTCGCCTCGGACATCGACCTTCACCCCGGCATTTTCCAGCGCCCGGGCGGTGGGGCCGCCGATGGCGAGAACAACGGTTCCTTTCAGGGATTTCTCAAACCCCTGTGCCACGAAATATTCCACAGCCGAAGCGCTTGCGAAAAATACAATATCACAAGCCGGACAGGCATCGTATGGAACCGGCTCATTTTCGTACAGCACACAATCCGTAACTGCAACGCCAAACGTCGCAAGATCTTCCGCCATGCCGGGACCGGCCTTGCTGGAACGAAGGCGGAGGACCCGTTGTCGCGGCAACAGGACTCCTCGTGCCGCCTGGAGCAGACCCTGACTGCTGAAATCTGTTTCCGGCACCAGGTCGGGTGTCATCCGTGCCGACTGAAGCACGGCGGCGGTTCCCGGTCCGCAGGCCATCAGCCGCGGAACCCGCCGGAGATCGGCGCCTGCTGCATCGATCGCCTTCAGGAAGCACCGTGCGGCGGAAGGCGATGTCAGGACCACCCAGTCGAACCGGGACAGGTCCCGCAGTGTATCCACGGCATCGCTGCGCGGAACCATGTGCAGCAGGGGCATTCGCAGGGGGATGCCGCCGGCGTCTGTCACCGCCATTGCCGCCCGGTCCAGCAATTCCTCGCTGCAGGTCAGCAGGACGCGTGCGCCGCGTAATGCTCCGGCCCGTCGCCTTTCGCCGTACCGGCAGACGTCACCGACGATCAGCAGGCCGGCCGCCTCCGCGGACGCGGTTCCGACTGCTTCCGCGAGTCCGGCCAGCGTTGTCCGGATGACACGTTCCGACTCGCTTCCGGCATCCAGAACCACGGCGGCGGGAGTATCGGGTGAGCTGCCTTCATCCTGGAGAGTCCGGGAAATCTCGCCGGCCATGCGAAGGGCCATGAAGAAGACGATGGGGAGCGCCGCGCGTGCGGCGGCATCAAACGGTTCAACGCCGCCTCCGGCGCCACGCGGAGTCAGGGCGCAGAATCCACGGGATACCCCACGCCGCGTCAGCAGGAGTCCCGTCCCCGTGGTGGCGGCGGTCAGGCTGCTGACGCCGGGGAGGACCGCATAGGGGAGTTCATGCTGGTCCAGGGATTCGAGTTCCTCGGCCAGCCGGCCGAACAATCCGGCATCACCGCCTTTCAACCGCACGACCCGACGCCCGCGCCGAACCTGATCGAGCATGATCCGGGTAATGGTTTCCTGCGGAACCCGGTGATCCCCGCAACGTTTGCCCACATCGATACGTTGTGCCGATTCCGGCAGGAATGTCAGCAGGTGCGGATCCATCAAGGTGTCGTAGAGGCAGGTGTCCGCCCATTCCAGCGCCTGGCGTCCGGCCAGGGTACAATGCATGACGGTGCCGACGCCTGCGCTTACAAAGCGTACCGCGTATGTGAAGAGGGATCGTAACCGGTTCAATCGGGCGTCTCCCTTGCGATAGGTGACGGCCAGGTAACCCTGCCCCTCGGGTGGGGGCAGTTCCGTAACGGGAATCCATTCCGTCACCCGGTTTGCCAGACCCAGGCGTTCCAGTGCGGCTGCCGCCATGATCAGGATGTCGTACCGGCCCTCATCGAGTTGCCGCAACCGGTCCTCGATGGTGCCGCGAATGGACTGCAGGCGTGCGCCGGGAAAACGCCGTTGCACATAGGCGGAACGCCGGTCACTGCTGATTCCCGCAACCGGTTGCGCGGGCAGCGAAGTGACGGCCATCCCGGTGCGAAGAACCAGGACATCCCGCGAGTCGGCATGTCCGGGAAGCCAGAACCAGTCCAGGCCGTCGGGCATGGGGTCCGGCAGATCCTTTGCGCTGTGTACGGCGCAGTCCAAGGTGTTGCCGAGTATGGCCTGGTCGAGATCCCGCGTGAAGAAGTCGGGCGGAGAGTCCCGGAGATCCGTGTTCCGGTCCCGGTCCCCCGGTGATGAAACCGGCACCATTTCAAACGCAATGCCCGGAGCCGATGCCTGCAGGCATTCCATGGCATGCCGGGTCTGGATGATTGCCAGGTTACTGGATCTTGTTCCGACCTTGAAAACGTGCGATGAGTGATGCATAGCCTTCCCTGTGCTGGTGGACAATATCCCGGCTTTTTGCCATGGCCTGGTCCAGGTGTCCCGGCCGGTTCGCGGCCCACGACTTCAACTGGTCCAAATTCACCACGGTGGTTCCGGCCAGATGTGGGACCAGGGATGGGTCCACGTTGCGCGGCATGCCAAGGTCCATGATGAAGCGGGGGTGTGCCCGGTCAAGCCAGTCGATGTGTGCTTCGCCAAGGACCGGTTCAGCAGTGTCAAGTGCGCAGAAAATGATATCGTGGGTTCCGGTGGTGCGGGGCATGTCGGCCAGCGGGATGACGGACACGTGTTTTTCCCAGCCGGGATCCAGCGTTGGCCGGTTCATGTGATAACACCAGGTACACCGGCCATGACGGCGGACCGTATTTTCAACCAGGTTATGTCCCAGCATTCCGGTTCCCAGTACGAGTGTGGAAAGATCCTTCCAGTCGGGGCCTTCCTGTTCCGTGATAAAGTCAACGGCCAGGTCTTCGATCTCCGTCGGCGGCAGTAACGCGGCCACCTCGTTCTTGATATGCTTGGAAATATGCAGGGCGTCGGCCACCCAGGCATGCATCATACCGTTGGTCCAGCCGTTGGCGGCTGCCTGGTCCATTGCCGCCTTGACCTGTGCGGCCACGTGGTATTCCCCCGGCGATTGAGACCGCATGCCGGCCGTTACCAGGGCCAGGTGTTCATAAGCGTCAACACCGGTCAGCCGGTACCATTCCCCGTCCGCCAGTTGGTCAAAGCCGAGGATCTGCTCCAGGAGGCCGCAGGCGGATGCGGATGCGGAGGCGACGGCCACCAGTTCAACGCGGTTGCAGGTGGTCAGCAGCATGAATTCATGGACGCCCCATACATGCATCAGCCTGTTGCCGGCGTGTTCCAGCCGGGTGCCGGTCAATTGGAGGTTTTCCCGCCGTTCCAATGGGAGGGTGTCATGGCTGGTTCCGAGGATCAGCAAGTCCGCGGTCTCGATCGACCGGATATGGCGGCTCAGCGTGTCCTTCACCATGCGGGCGCGGCGGCAGGATTGCCCTCCCGTGGAGACCGCGACCGTCAGGCCATCCTGTTGCAGGACGGCGGGTGTGGTGAAATCCCCTTCGGTCCAGTTCCCGTCCACGCAGCAACAGAACGCACCGGCGGCCCGGGCGGCCTCGAGTACCTGGCGGTTCACCTGCCGGTCGTTGGTGGCGGCAAAAACGATCCGTTTGCCTTGGACATCCGCCGGTGTAAAACAACTCGGGGCATGGGTGATCCGGCCGGCGGCTGCCAGTGCCGCCAGGTCCGGGCAAAGAGCCGGGCTGACCACATGAACAGCGCCACCGGAGGCGATCAATCCCGTCACCTTGCGGTGTGCCACGGATCCGCCTCCGACGACGAGGCATGGCCATTGCTCGATCAGGAGGTTTACCGGCAGGTTTGGCCGGCTGGTGGAGCGATCCGGTTGGATGGTCTCAGGCATCGGTCGGGCTCCCGGTCTCGCCAAAATACTGCATGCTGGTTTTCTTGAATTCACGCAGGGACCCCAGCATGCGGCCCTGTGAAAGGCCCGCGGATTCGCTGATGCGTTCAAACAAGCGCCGGGTGGATGTCCAGTCGGATGTATGTATCATCGCATACAGGTTATACGGCCAGTGTGCGTCTGTCACTCGCGCATAGCAGTGTGTCACGGCCGGCCAGGACGCGAGGCGCCGGCCCGCCTCGACCACCGCCGGCTCGTCCACATGCCAGAGGCACATCGCGTTGGCGATAAACCCGATCCGCCGGTGACGGACCACCAACGCCATTCGCCGTAATGTTCCGGACCGTTGCCAGGCCTGCAACCGGGCCAGCAGGGCGGGTTCGGACAGCCCGAGATCGCCGGCAACCTGCGCAAAGAATTGGGATTGTACCGGGAGATTTCCCTGCAAGGAACGAACCACGGTACGATCCGATTCCGTCAGCGGCTCGACACGGTCGAGCGGGGGATCGGTATCGGTCAGTGTTCCCGGCAGGTCTTCGGCAGCGTCCCGCTGGCCGGCATCGAAAATCACATCGATCTTGAAGCGACGGATGGCTGGAAAACGACGAATGACCAGCGGGGCCACGGCTTGTTGCAGGGCGGCCATCTCGATGTCGAACCGGTTGTGCAGGACTGCCAGCGTGAACCACAGGTTCGGGGCCGGTCCGGCGTCCGGTAATGCCGGGAACGGCGGCTGGCCGGGCGGATCACCGCGCAGGTAGGCGTGCGTCACGCCGGGATGTGCCGCCACGAGGGCGCCGATGCGGTCGAGGGCTTCCGGTTGCACCTCCAGGGCGCACAATTCACTGCGGTACCCGAGACGGCGCGCGTCGAAGATTGCGCCGAACCGGCGAGCGGAACCATCTTCCAGCATGCGGTTGGCGGTCGACAGGATATCCGCTTCGTGGAGGCCCAGCTTGCGGGCCATCGAATCAAATGGTCGTGGTTCCAGCGGAATGCCCTGCTGGAGGGCTACGACCACGGAGCGTAAAGATGCCGGGGGACGGGTGGGGTGGGGGCCAACGCAAAACGGTTCTTCTCCCATGGCATCCCCGGACATCGCATTGGCGCGTGCGCGGCATCCGCCGCACACCTGGAGGAATTCGCAGTATCCGCATTTGCCGCCAACCCCTTCGAGGGAGCCCAGCCGGCGCAAATCGTCGGACGCCTCCAACAATGACTTCATGTCGAAATCGAAGGTGCGGACATCCCCACACGGCAAATCGAGGAACCCGCACGGTTGCACGATGCCGGTATGGGAGACAAACAGGAATCCGCGGCCGGCCATGCAGCCGCCGGTTGGGGCCCCATGGGCTTGACGTGCGCCCCGTTGAGCCCGGACCCTTGCCATTTGAGGCGCGCAGGTGGTTTTCAGTTTCACCGCATGCTGCCCGTCCTGATCGGCGATCCACTGGAGGGTCTGTTCGACCTGTCCGGCGTCGAGTTGCAGGTCCTTCAACTGTTTGCCTCGACCTGTGGGGACCAGGAAGAAACAGTCGAGGGTTGCCGCGCCTTCGCGTTCGGCCAGGTCCAGCATGGCCGGCAGTTGCGCGATATTCAGCCGGCTCACCGTGGTGTTGATCTGGATTGCCAGACCCGCATGCCGTGCGCATCGCAAACCCCTCAGCGCGGTGTCGAAAGCCCCGTTGACGCCCCGGAACGCGTCATGATCGGCCGCGTTGGAGGCATCGATGCTGATGCTGATCGCGGATATGCCGGATTCCTTCAAGCGGGCGGCCGTGGTGTCCGTCAGCAGGGCGCCGCAGGGTGCCATGACCACCCGCATTCCCCGGGATGCGGCGGCACGGGCCAGGTCGTAGATGTCGGGGCGCATCATCGGTTCACCGCCGGTCAGGATCAGCAGACGGACCGGCAGTGCAGCCAGGGAATCGATCAGGCGCAGCCCTTCTGCCGTGGTCAGTTCGTGTTCCGCCCGGACCGTTCCGGCTGCAGCCCGACAATGGCGGCAGGCGAGCGGGCATTGCCGGGTGGTTTCCCATGCTACAAGGTGTGGAATCATGATGCGGGGACCTCCCCGGATGGGGCGATCTCTTCATCCGTCAGGTAACAGGCCGGGTCACAGGCCCAGATGTCTCCGGTCACCGCTTCCGCGCGCACCCTAAAATTGCCATTGCAGACATCCAGCCAGCGGCAGGTTTTACATCGCCCCTTAAGGTGATCCTTGCGATGGCGCAATTCCGTCAACCGACCGGGATGTTCATCTGTCCAGATCCGGCTGAACGGGGTCGTCCGCACATTGCCCAGGTCGAGATGCCGCCAGAACTGGTCGGGATGTACGGTTCCATCCCAGCTGACGCAACCGATGCCCTGTCCGGAACTGTTGCCGCCGTTCATCCGGAGCAATTCCAGCACCGGTTCGGCGCGGCGGTTGTGTTCGCGGAGCATGCGCAGGTAGAGGTAGGGACCGTCGCAGTGGTTATCCACGGTAAGGACTTCGACCGGGTTGCCGGCATCATGAAGCTGGCGGGTCCGGTTGATGATCAGATCCACAGCGGCGCGGGTCTGGTCCCGGGACAGGTCCTCCTCGACCAGGCGGCTGCCCCGGCCGGCATAGACCAGGTGATAGAAGCAAACACGAGGAATCCCTTCGGCTGCAATCAGGTCGAAGATGGCGCCGAGGTCCGGTGCCGTGTGCCGGCTGATGGTGAAACGCAGTCCGACTTTAAGTCCGGCTGTCCGGCAGGCCCGGATACCATCGATTGCACGGTCAAAGGCTCCGGGCATGCCCCGAAAGCGGTTGTGCGTCTCACCCAGGCCGTCGAGGCTGACGCCGACGTAGGCCAGTCCGGCATCGTTCAACCGGGCGGCCAACTCGGGCGTGATCAGGGTACCGTTGGTTGACAGCACGGCACGGACGCCGCATCGGCGGGTATGTTCGATCAGTTTAAGCAGATCCGGGCGCAGGAGCGGTTCGCCGCCGGAGAAGAGGATGACGGGCACGCCGAACCCGGCGAGATCGTCGATCAGTGCAAGGCCCTCGGCATGGTTCAATTCGCCGGTATAGATTGTATCGCGGGATTGGGAATAGCAGTGGATGCAGCGCAGATTGCACCGGCGCCCCACGTTCCAGACCACGATGGGTTTCTTGTCCTTGGAAAACTGGAGCAGATGGGAAGGCAGGCGGGCCGATTCCCGGCCGTAACGCAGGGTGTCCGACGGTTCGACCGTGCCGCAATACAGTTTTGATATGCCGATCATGGACTGTCCAACTCGTCGCCGCGGCGGCGACAAGCGTTGTCCTCTGGCCATCGCCATCGGCGTGACCGTACATGTATTCCGTCTCCGAACGCTCCGCTGAAGGTCCGCGGATCATCCGGCCGTTTACGTTGAATGGAATCAGTCGTCGGCCGACCAGCGGATTACGCCCATGTGGTACCGGTGATGGGACGGGACTGCGCTGCAATAGTAGGCGGTGACGATGACGCCGTCGTCCAGTTGGACGCTGGCGGGATATCCGCCATCGGTGGCAATCTCGAAGTCGACGACCACCCGCGGGGGTTGCCAGGTCTGTCCCTGGTCGGTGCTGATCCGTGCCCCGACGCCATACAGCCCCTTATTGCGGAGTCCGTAGCTGAGGAGGATGCGGCCGTCCTTGAGCATGAGGAGGTGGGCGGGGTGCTGGAAGCCGAGGGTGACCGGGCCTGCAGGCTTCCAGGTGGCGCCCCGATCGCTGGAGTGGAACAGCTCGAGGTGCTGGTCGCCGAGGGTGCGCGCCGCAACGAGGAGGGACCCGTCCTTCAGGACCAGCGGCGTGGTTTCGTTGATGTTGCCTTCCTGGATGGTTCCCCGGTGCGACCAGGTCAGGCCGTTGTCGGCGCTGACATACCAGTAGACATTGTGCTCGTCCGGCGGTGCCCAGCTATAGATGCAGGCGCCGAGGGTTCCATCGGAGAGTGTTACAATGTCGCCGAAAGGGATGATCGAGTGCGCTTTACCGGCCGGGGCCAGGATATTGCCGGCATGTGCCCAGGTTTTACCGTCATCGTCGGACCGGCAGGACCACAGGGGAATCACCACGCCTTCGTGGGGGCTGGAAGCCTGGCCCACCGGGTTGCGATTGCTCCATCCGGAAGCGAGCACCAGCAGGCGTCCGTTGTGTCCGAGGCCGGCGGCGACATTCATCCGGTTGGTGGTGGGTTCATGGGGTGCGGGCACTCCGCGCAATTTCCAGATGCGGCCCTGGTCGGTACTGGCCCAGCACTCGACGTCGCCTTCCCAGCCGCCATGGGTGGGTTGGTTGAAAATGGAGGCGATGATGGTTCCGTCGGGCATGCGGGTGAGGTTTGGCCAGGCGCAGACGTTGTCAACCGCCACGTATCGTTCGGGTTTCATCCGGGGGTGCCTTTCGTTGAGGGTCCGCAGTTGTGTGACAGGGGGAACGTAGTCAGGGTGGAAGAGGATTTCAACTTCCGATTTGCCGGGTTTGGTCTGGGTGGCGGTTGGCAGGGGGTGTGATGAACCGACGGGCTTCCATTTCGGGGCAACGGTTTCGCGTGATATGGCCCCATCCGCTGCGTTGGATC
>MHBQ01000172.1 GCA_001803315.1 Lentisphaerae bacterium RIFOXYC12_FULL_60_16 | reverse complement strand
CCACCCCTTGGCAGACTGAACGCGCCTACCCGGCTCCGCCGGGGGCGCGTTCAGTTTGTCAATCGACGCTTTTGCAGAATCCCACCACACTTTATTGGATTAACGGATCGTCGAGAAGGTCTATGCTATACTCAAATGAACTTGGTCTGGCGGTGAAGGTGCTAACACAAGCCCCATCGGCTCTCTTGCGTAACCAGTTCAGTATTCGTTTGCGATTGCGAATGGGCATCTTCCACCCGAAATAGACTGCCTTCAGAACGCCTCCAGGGAATTCCACCATGCGCCGTTCTTTGCCACATCCCTTTGTATTCCGTATGTCCATAACGACCCGGTACTCGTTCTCATACGCCCATTCCCGACTTTTCCTCAGAAGGAAGAAACTGTCGCGCTTCCCCGACTCGCGGTACTCCTTGATCGTCGGGTATGGTTTGTATTCAACCTGCCGGAATGACGCTGGATTGCTGTCCAGTCGTGTCTTGTCCAGTTTCAAACAAAACCCCCGACATCCGTCTGCGTAGTGAACCCACATGATCAACTTGCGCCGAAACTCCCGATCAGAGAGTCGACAGAAGGAGACAATCCCAAGATAGGGTGCTATCGTCCTGCGGATGCTCCGCAATACAAGCTCTTTGAACCTGCGTATCCGGCAGGTCTGGGCGGTGCGAGATTCGTCCATCACCCTGCAAGTCTCGGCGGATACCTGTGCCATTGTCCATCTCGGATGTTCGTATTTCACCCGGTCCTGAATCCATCGCTTGAGCTCGGCTACATCCGTGGACGCATCCCGAAAGACGTACTGGCTGTCAAAGGGGTCATCAAACCGGGTTGGTGGCGTAAGATAGAACTCATTCTTGACGAAGAGCCGTTCCAGACTATCCAGCTTGTCGTTGCAGGACTTCTCCATCCGATTCGGCCAGCTCATGTACCTATAGATTTCGTGACCATGCATGTAACTATGATGCCATGTTCCTTCATCCCCGACAACCCATCTTCCCCAGCTGCGGAACCCAGCCGCGGAATAGTGTTCTTGCCTTGCACGGATGTTCAGCGTAACCTTAGTTAGCAGAATGGGGTTGCTCCACAAGGTGGTTGAGAGGCATGATGAACAAAATCAGAATTGCCATCTGTGGGACTGTTCTCGCCATCACGTGTTCGGTGGCGCAGGACTATTCTAACGTCGCGTACTGTGTTGGCTCTTCTGGCCTCCGGATGACCAACTTAACGATGGTTGCTATTAGCTCCTGGGGGCAACAGTTTCGCCCCACGGACTCTCTGTCAACCGGCTATTTACATAGATCGGGATTCATCCATGTCTTAGGCATTGGTCCATGGGCCGATACAGACAATGATGGTATTCCTGACGAAGACGACACCGACAACGACAATGATGGCCTGTCGGATACCATAGAACTTACGGGAAGCGCCTTCTCGCCCGCAACGCCCACAGATCCGAACAAGGCCGATACCGATTGCGATGGACTTGCCGATAGTTCTGAATTGATCGCCGGGACCGACCCGAATAGCGCCACCTCGGTCCTTGCGATGGCCGAAATACGTGACTCAACAACGGCCATCGTAATCCAAGTGGCAACCGTGCCGGGAAGACGCTATGAGTTGGTCTATTCGTCCTGTTTGACGAACACTTGGAGTGCTTTCTGGAACACCAACGCCAGCATCTACAAGTCTGTGGCTTCAACGTGCGCTGTCCATGTGTTTCTGGATGACTTTACGACTAACACGAGTGGCTCAGTTCCGGAACACGGCCTCCGGTTCTATAGAGTACGCCTATCGTCACCATAGGGGGTATCAACATGAATCAGTTGCGCATCTGTTGCTTTTGCTATGCACTGCTTGCATGCGTCGGCGCACAAGGCGAGTCAGGCATAAATGTCAACTACCAGGGTAAGCTCATTCAAGGCACGAATCTTGTCAACGGACCAGTAGCGATCGTTTTTCGCATCTACACCAACGCTTCAGGAGGTGATTACATCTACGAGGAGACAAATCAGGTGCTGGTGGTGGATGGATACTATTCCACGCTTCTGGGCGCCAATCCGAACTACGGCGAGTTGCGGTCCGCGCTCAAGCGCAAGGACGTATTCCTGTCACTAAAGATCAACAACCACGTGATGTCGCCAAGGGAAAGATTTGTGCCTCCCCCTTTCGCTCAGGAAACTGAGGAGGTGTGGCGAATGTTCGGCGGTTTCTCTGCGACAATGGAGTCCTGCACAAACTACTGGCCAAAGAAGTTGTCCGGTGCCACATACACATGCACCTGGGAAGAACGAGAAACTTGGCAGAATACTGAACAGTTCATTATCTATCCGCAACCGCTAGAGAAGAAAGTCGTCACGGAGATCAAGATGCAGCTTACGGAAGGCATCTATACCAATGCGCTGCACACCAACCAGCCAACACTTACAGCAAAGATTACGGGAGAGCGTGGCTTGCCGAAAAGAGTCATTTCTTTGCCGGTTGACCTCAAGCGACTGCCTTTGCAGAAATGGACTAACCTAACCCTTATAGGCACACACGAGGACCGAACGATCAACACCAATGAACTCCTTCTCCTCTGTTACCAAGCAAACACTGCGTGGATCAAAGGAACAAACAAGATATCGCTCGTGCATTTTCAGGTGCGCGTGAGATAGTTCCGGTGGGTACTTTGCAGCCTGAAGACGTCTGTGTTCGGCCAATGCGGAAACCACTATGAAGCAGACCTGCGCCTGCCAAGGAGCAGCAAAGGTCTGCAGAACGCTGAGGTCACATGAACTCGCTTGATGACAACAAGACCACAGGTCTCATCGGTGAGCTTCTCGTCCAACTCCGCCTGCTTGAGCACGGCGTTCAGGCTGCCCCCCCAATGGAGGATTCAGGAAATGATCTCATCGCCATCAAAGGGGAGGTGTTCAAGGCAATACAGGTCAAGACAACGGAGGGTGACGAAACTCCGAAATACAATCCGGCCAACCGAGTATATCATCTGCTGGCGATTGTTCGCTTGGTCAGGCACGGAAGATACTTGCTCGATAAAACCCCCATCTATCTCGTCCCTATTGAAGAGATGAATGGCCTGCCAACCGCTATCGATAAAATTGACAGGCGATATCTCATAGACAAAGAGTTAATCCATCGTTTTTTTGGCTAAATATCTCTTCACTGCCACCTTCACAAGTGCCTTATGATGAGTATAGTTATGGTAAGTTCTAGTTGAGGTGCTACTGGCGCGCCAGGCACCAGAGTTTCGCCAGGAGGAACACGATGATTACGCTGGCAAATAGTCCCGCGAACCGGATGAATGCCTGTCTGGAATATACCGATGGGCTTCCTGCACAGGCCATGGTGGAACGTAAACTGGGTGCAACTTCGGTCCGGACCATGCCGGTGGAGGCACTTGATTCACCGGTCCTGGACGGCGATGTCCTGGTGGTTTGCCGGACGGGATCGGCAGCAGCAGCTGTTGTGAACCGGCACTTCGGCGTGCGCGCCGCCGGAATCCGCCCGAGCGGGTACCGGATACAGGAAGTGAAGGACGGGAAACGAAAGGCTGTCATCATCCTGGGCGGCGACCTGTTCGGCATGCTGGCAGGCCTGGCGGATGTCCTGGTCTGGAGCGAACGGACATCACGGGGCCTGGTGTACCGGGGCGGAACACGTACCGAGAACGCGGCGTTCCCCCTGCGCTTCTTCTGGACCTGGGACCATTCAACCAACTGGGTGCTGGATGACGAAGGCAACCAGGTCAACGGGTGCGCCAATCAATACCTCAAGCAACCGGAAACCTACCTGGAAGACTACCGGCGACTCATCGATCATTGCCTGGAAGCGCGATTCAACGGGGTGATCATCTGGGGCTTCCTGCGGGATGCACATGGCGGTGAACGATACGCCCATGACATTGCCCGGTATGCGGCGGATCGCGGGGTGGCCATCCTGCCGGGCGTCGGGACGACAGGCTATGGAGGCATCTACTACGAAGGGGAACACCCCTACAACCTGGAGACCTATCTCGCCCGGAACCCGAAACGCGGCAACCGATGGAAGGACGGTCAGTACAGCGCCCGCGAGCTGTCCCCCTATGATCCGGCAAACCAGCAGTGGATCGCCGAATCGCTGGCCTGGCTGTACCGCAGCTTCCCGATCGGCGGGGTGAACCTGGAAAACAGCGACCTCATGGTCGACCATTCGAACGCGGGAAAACGGGGACGGGCGGGAATCCGGAGTGGTGAAGCCGACTATTTCAAGGACCAGTTCTTCGCCTACAAGACGGCCCTGGATATCGCACACAAGGTAGCCCCGGACGCCTGGAATACGTATGCCACCTACTCGGGGTTCGGCCGGGGCCGGGAAGTGACGAATGCCGGGGCCGACATGGGGTGTGAACCTTACTTCGCCCGGCGGATGCCGCCCAGCGCCATGGCGCAGTGGACCCTCACCGGCATGCTGTCGGAAACGCCCCTCAAGCTCCGGGACTGGATGACGAAGTCGCGGCCATCCGCCTTGTACCGGAATCCGCGCTGGCCCAAAGGGCTGATGCCACCAACCCCCCGGTCGGCGGGTTTCATTCACCAGGCAAGCCAGTGGAACGGCACCCTGCGCCGGAGCGCCCTGGCGGTCAGTACCTTTGCCGAAGGATGCCTCCGGTCCCATGAGGCCGGCCTGGAAGGAATCAGTATCCACGGCGAAGTAACCAACCGGACCCTGGCCTGGAAACTCAACTATCTGGCCATGCGACATTGGACCTATCACCCGGTCAGCACACTCGAGGCCTTTGCGGATTCCGAACTGTCCCCCCGGGTGGGCGGGGCACGGGATGCCCAGGACTTCGCGGATGCGTTGTGCAAACTGGAAGAAGGGAAAGACCGGCGGATAGAGGCCGGCAAACGGGCGTCCGAGGCGGTTAGGTCGTTCTATCCCTACAATGGACCGGCCCGGGGCGACCTGGCGGTTACGCGTCAGTGGGCGGAACTCCAGGAATGGGCGCACATTCCGGAACACTCAAAAAGCCCAGTCCAGGGATTCGCCGACATCCTGTAATGGAAAATAATTTATGATGCGGATTGTAACGGCGGCACCCACCACGAAGGCCTTTACCCGTAAATCCGAAGGCGATGTCATTGAGCTGAATGATGGGCGACTCCTACTGGCCTACATGGAATTCTCCGGCGATGGCAGTGATATCGCACCGACGCGGATCGTCGCCCAGGAATCAGGTGACGGTGGTCAAACCTGGCACGGGCACCGCGTGATCACGGACACGGCGCCGGGTGACGTGAACGTCTATTCCCCGAACCTTATCCGGGCCACGGATGGCGGAATCCTGCTGGTCTTCATGCGCCAAAAAAGCGCTGTTCCGCTTTGCATCACTGAACACGTGTGGAAATCCACCGATGAAGGCCGGACCTTTCTCCCCTTCGCGGAATTTGCCGCCGGTATGGATTACAGCCTGTGCAATGCGGTGATCAAGCGGTTGGCTTCCGGGCGACTGTTGCTGCCCGTCTCCCCTGTCGATAAACCGGGCGACACCCCCTATAACCACATTGTCTGTGGAGCGGTATTATTCAGCGACGATGACGGGCGAACCTGGAACGAAGCAGCGAACCGCTTGTTCCTGCCGATGCGTGGAGTCATGGAACCCCACGTGGAGGAGACCCGTGACGGTCGTGTGCTGATGGTCATGCGGAACCAGCTGGGATCGCTGTTCCTGTCGGAGTCCGCGGATGACGGAATGTCGTGGTCCACCCCGCAGACTTCGGCGTTGCAAACCCCGGAATCGTGTCCCGCGTTGACCCGGATTCCAAATACAGGCGATCTGCTCATGATCTGGAACAACAGCTCGTATGATCCGGCGTGCTCGCATTTCGGCATACGGACCCCGCTGACGGCATCCGTCTCGCGGGACGAAGGGCGGACGTGGGGACCACCCCGGGATATCGAAACGGATCCCGCACGGGCCTTTTCCAATCCGGGTTGCCGTTTCACAAAGGCCGGGATGGCGGTTGTAAACTACTGGACCTGCGAATACCTGCCGAACCACTGCATGCAGGATGTGATCGATCTCCGGGTGGCCTTGATCGAAACGGACTGGTTCTACGGCCGATAGGCCCGCCGGTTCACGCCGGCAGTTGCCAGAAGGTTCCGACAATACCGGTAACCCCTTGCCCATTCTCCGCGTAGGTAACGGTGAGAATCCGGCCGTTGCCGAGTTCCACGGAACTGGTATAGCCCTGGTTCCCGTTTGGAGTCTCGCGCAGCAACCAGGCCGTATCTCCCCAGGTCGCGCCGCCATCCTTGCTGATCATGGCCCGGATCCCGAATGGTTCGAACCGCCGGCCGAACGTCAGGAGAAGCCGGCCATCCGAAAGCGGCAACAGTCGTGGACACGCGCCACTCAAGATCCCGGTCGGTACAGGATCCGTCCAGGTACGACCACCATCGGTTGACTGGTTGGTCCAGAAACAGCGTTCTGGACCCCAGGTCGGAGTTTCAACGCGATGCAGGGCACGAAGGATTCCTGCACGGGTTTCCACAACAGCGGGTTCGCAATAGCCGCGGACCCCAGGCAGGCCACGGGCAATGACATTCGGTTCAGCCCAGGTTCGACCCTCGTCGGCGGAGATGACCAGCACGGATGACATGGACCCGGGATCATAGGTCACGGCCGAGGAGGAAAAGGCGTAGACAGGGATCAGGATACGCCCGTCCCGGCAACGGTGGACCGGGCCGCAGGGCATGGTATCCGGGGCCAGGAAGTGCACGTGGTCGGGGCGCCAGGTCAGTCCGAAAGTTTCACTCCACACCCAGAATGAGCCGGGTGTGCGGAACGGATATTCGGAGGGAAAGAGGTGGGGGATTCCCGAGCGTGCCTGTTCCCGGACTGGCACCACTTCATGCCAGGCAACGACCGCACCCACCCGGGGTCCGCCAAGATGGATGAGGGCACATTCCTGACCGCCCCCGGCAGTCAGTTGCGAGGCGCCTGCGATATCCCAGGTCCGGCCGGCATCATAGGATCGGACAACCGTACAGATCGAACGCGGATGGGTATGGTGAATGCCGTCTTCCTTCGGCGCCTGCCGGAAGGCCATAAGCAGTTCATCACCACCCAGCCGGATCAGGTGCGGGAAAGCCGTATAGTTTTGTGCATCAAACAGGATATCCACCCGCTCCGCTTGCGGAGCCGCTATTAGTTTCGGTTCTCGAACGGTCGCTGGATCAGTCATGGTGAACCTCCTCTGAATTGCCTGTACCAGGGCACACAGGTTAGGGACGCTTCATCCAGTTTAAGGCGGATGGCTTCCTGCGTGATGTTCGGAAGGGTCATCTCGGCATGGGCGCAGCGGTCGGCATGGTCGTGGACATGGTAGTCACAGCGCCTGTCGGAAAGTATCACGGGATCCTCAGCACAAAACGACGGACACGACCTTCCAGGAATCCTGCGCTGATCACACCAACACAATCCTCCACCGGCGCATGGTTGTCGATGGCGTAGGGGTTGAAGGGATACACCGGATATTCAAACACACTCTCAACCGGCATGTCGAGAACCCACCCGTCCCCCCGGAGCTTGCATTGCCGGTACTTTCCTGACGGATCCCAGTTGACCGCCATGGCATGCAGGGGATCCACCGTTTCCTGGCGGTTGACCATGGGCTTCGCCCTGGCCGACCAGCTGATCGGCGTCCCCGCCTTGAGGCGTAGACTGAAACATGCCTGGACCGTTGCCCGCTTGCGGGTGGCAGCCGGCAGTTCAAAAACCAATTCCAGCCGTTTGCTGTCCAGGGGCTTGAGATGCATGAGGCACGACAGATTCCCGTAACGGAACCGGACGGTTTCTCTACCCTGCTTCCGGGAGAAGGACAAGGAGTCCGGCTCCAGTCGCAACGCGCCATTATCCCACACCTCAAAGGTGGCAAAGAGCGAATCGTGCTTGGAGTTGCCGCCTCCGACCAGCAGCCCGGTTTTCCGGTGCCATAAGCCCAGCGCGTTGGACCGGGTCTTGATCCAGCGGTTGCGGGAAAACCGGGGCCGGTTGGCGGGAGCCGCCGAATAGCCGCTGACACAGAAAAACCAGTCGTCATGCTTGCACAACAACGCTTTTCCGCCATAAACCGTCCGCCCCCGCTTTTCCTCCTGCAACAGGCATGTTTCCGGGCCGGTTGTCATGTGTTGCAGGGCAGAGGCCAGGGCGGGATCGAGCCCGCCCTGCTTCGGAAGGTGGCGCATCACCTGGCGAATCAGCCGGCGCCCCCGGGGGAAAAGGGAAAAGGCAGGCCAGCCACGTGTCTGCGGGTGCTGATGATAACGGACACGACCATCAACGGTTTCCACCGACGTCATGTCGGGATAGACGAACGTGGTATGGAAATCCGTGCCCCGGCGAAGAACCGGTTCCAGGGTCCGGTCCTTGGTAAAGGCGTGGTACAAGCCCAATGCGTGCATGTAGACGAAATTGTATTGCGTGGTCGGGCCATCGCCTTCCGGCCAGAAGCCGTGCGGATGTTGTTCCCGGGCGGAGAACCGGCATTGATTGCGGCCGATCTCCAACCAGTCGGGACGGTTGAAGAACTGGCCGGCCCGGGTCAACGACATGCCATTCCAGGTGGAAATGTTATGCGCCGACGGGCTGGCGGTTGTGGCGGCCAATCCCTCGTAGGCAAGTGTCAGCCCCTGGCGCCAGCGGGCAACCCGCCGACGATCCAGCGATGTGTGCAGGAGGATGAAGGTCTCCAGCCAATGATAGATTGACCAGGGCATGAAGATCTTCCCCCACCGCGAACCATCGACCTTGATGAATTCAAATGAACCATCCGGCTCCTGAAATTCCCGCCACGCATCGCCGGCCCGGCCGCACAGGTCGAGGATCTTCTTCTGGCGGTAATAGCGGGTGCCGGGCGTGGCATACAGCATGGCCAGGGGATAGATGACATCCTGATTGGTGACCGCCCATCCCCCATTGGGTGCCAGAAATCGGCCGGTCTTCCCATTGAAGGTCGTGAGGACTCGAGGGACCCCACCTGCCAAATACTCAAGTATGCCTGCCGGATTCTTGTTCATTTGCATCCTCCCAATCTGGAAACTATCACGGTGGAGGCCGGAGGGAAAGCTCCATGTGTAATTCCGCTTCAATCCACGCGCATTAAGCGATAGGGTTGTCTGGACCGCACACGCACCATGCAAAGGTGAAACCATGACCATGGATATCGAACAACTCAGACGCGGCCTGCGTAACCCGGATGCCCGGTCCCGGACAATCGATGCGGCACTGGATGCCGGTCCGGCCTGTATTGACTCCCTGGTGGTGTTGTTGAATGACCGCAACGAATCAGTCCGGTGGTCCGCCATCCGGATTCTCTCGGAAGTCGGCGACGGCCGCGCCGTGGGCCCCCTCATCAATCTGCTGGAAAGCGGAAAGAATCTGACCGAGGCCGTGCGGGCGTTGCAGAACATCACCGGGCAGGATCATGGCGACGATGCAGGCGCCTGGCGACAATGGGCCGTATCGGCGCGTACACCCGGCATTTCAATCGATTCCCACCGACTCGGTGATCGCGACCTGCTCACCGCGGCCACACGCGACCTGCCGGTCCGCATCAGCGGCCAGGGACCGCAGTACAGTGCGGACGTGAATCTGCCGGATGGACGGTCCCAGCAGGTATGGGTGGACTTTTCCGGCCACGACAATTTTGGAAACCCGGTTGTCCAACTGTGCACTCCCTGCGGAAAAGCCGATCCGGCCCGTTACGAATGGGCGCTGAAACTGAACTTGTCGATTCCCTGCGGCGCCATTGGTCTGGCCGAACTGGATGGGTTCTTATGCTTTGCCGTCGTGGAGACCCACCTGCGTTCCACGGTTCACCCGGAAGACATGGCCAAGTCGATAACAACCCTTGCCGAACAAGGCGATTCCATGGAAAAGATGCTGACCGGACAGAACCGGTATTAACCGCACGAGGATACGATCCGTGATTTCACAGCCCGGAGACCATTTGTAATGACGCCCGCCATCGATATCAGCCTCAACTTCATGCCGGCCTTCTATACCAAGCACACCGGGATAACCTACGGCGAGGCCTATTATTTCGATCCGGCCTATCGCGCCAGGGTGGAACGCACGGAAGCCCTCTTTCTCCATGAATGCCTCGGACCTTACGGCGCCGGTTGCGCCTCCCCCGTTCCTTCCGCCAACCTGTTCATCCAACCCGTGGATCTGATCATGCGGACTCAGGGCGCCGACTGGAGATTGCCCGACGACGCCACCCTCGAAAGCTGGGGAAAACCATGGGCGGAATTGACCCCTGCAGAAATTGCGCGTATCGACCCGGCAGCATCCGCCCATCACCCCATCATCGACCGCATCCTTGACCAGTATCGGGAAATGAAAAAGCTGTACGGGGACCGGGCGGACATCTTCGGGACGCGGAGCGGTACAATGAACATCCACACACCCTTCACCACCGCCCACCAGCTGTGCGGTGAATCCTTGTTTATCCGGATGATGGAAACGCCGTATGACGCCCGGCAGATCCTGTACAAGGTCTGGGCAATCTACCAGGCCATCTTTGCACGTATCTGCCAGGCGACGGGGGCTGGACTGGAGCGCATCAACCTGGGCGATTGTTCGGCGTCACTCCTCTCGGAAGCGACTTACCGGGACGGGGTTCTCCCCGTCAACCAGTCCATCGCCTCCACCTTCCACTCGGTATCCTACCATTCGTGCGGACCCTCAACCCACCTGCTCAAGGCATTCCGGGAAATCCCCTCCCTCTCCGCCATCGAACTCGGACCCGGCACCGACCTGAACCTGGGAACCGTGCTCATGCCCGGGTGTGCCATGCGGCCCCTGGTTGACCCCACGGTTATCCGGGAGGGATCAACCGATCAGGTCCATGACCTGACCGTCTCGATGCTTCACAGCACGGCCCGGGCCCCCGCAGTCACCCTGTGCGCCTGGTCCTTCGATCGCGATACGCCGATCGAAAACGTCGCCACCCTCTACCGCACCGTGGAACAAGCCCGGAAATGATCGTCGCCCCCCCTCCGGAGTACTGACATTGACCCGGTCATACGCCGCCGGTATAGTATCTGCATCGTTCCAATATCCGAACCGGTTGACATGGCAGATACCGACAGACGCACGCAATTGACGGCATGGGGACTGGACCCCGACCGTGCCGACACCTTGTCCGGACAACTGGATTCCCTGCCAAACACCCTTTCCCCCGAAGCCCGTTGGCACCGGATTTCCCGCGCGTTCCTTACCCCCGACATCCCGTTTTCCATCCACCACGAATTGTACCGGGAAATCTACGCCGGCCGTCCCCGGGAAGCAGGCCCTGGTCCCGCCTGGATACCCTCCCCTGCCGAAATCGCCTCCTCCAACATCGGACAACTTTGCAACCGGCTCGGTCTGCCGGATTATGCCAGCCTCCATCAATGGTCAGTCCAGAACCGGGCAACCTTCTGGGACACCCTCATTCGCACCGTGGGGTTCCGCTTTTCCGAACCCTATCATGCCGTGCAGGAAGGGACACCCGAACATCCCGTCTGGCTCCCCGGATCCCGGCTTAATATCGCCGCCAGCTGCTTCACGACGTCACCGGACGCCGTCGCCGTGCGCCACCGGCAACCCGGCGGGCCGCTTCAAGACACCACGTATGGCGAACTCGACCAGCTGAGCAACCGGGTTGCCAACAGCCTGACTAACCAGGGACTGGCCTCCGGGGACGCCATCGCCATCTACATGCCGATGACGCCCGAATCGGTGGCGATCTACCTCGGGATCGTGAAAATGGGCGGTGTGGTGGTCTCCATTTCCGACAGCTTTGCCCCCGAGGAAATCGCCGCCCGCCTGCGCATCGCGAATGCCCGGGCCGTGTTCACCCAGGAACTGACCACCCGTACCGACGCAGGTTCTCCCCTGTATGCCCGCCTTATCGAAGCCCAGGCGCCTCTCACCATCGTGGTCGCCTGTGATGCGGACCGTTGCCGCGCCGCCCTCCGCCCGGACGATCGCCTGTGGGACACCGTATTGACGGCATCACCCGTTTTCACGCCAGTCGCCCGTGACCCCGGCGACGCCATCAACATCCTCTTCTCCTCCGGCACCACCGGTGCCCCCAAGGCCATTCCCTGGGTGCACACCACGCCCATCAAGTGCGCCGTCGACGCCTTCCTGCACCACAACATCCAGCCGGACGACACCCTGGCCTGGCCCACCAACCTTGGCTGGATGATGGGTCCCTGGTTGATCTATGCCGCCCTGGTCAACCACGCTTCCATCGCCCTCTATGAAGGCCCGCCCACCGGCCGCGCCTTCGGTGAGTTCGTCCGTGACGCCGGGGTCACCATGCTTGGGCTGATTCCCAGCCTGGTGAAAACCTGGCGGCACACCCGCTGCATGGAGGGCATCGACTGGAGCCGGATCCGCGCCTTCAGTTCCACGGGGGAATGCTCCAACCCCGATGACATGCTCTACCTGATGATGCTCGCCGGCTACAAGCCGGTGATCGAATACTGCGGTGGCACCGAAATCGGCGGCGGTTATATCACCGGAACCCTCGTTCAACCCGCAGCACCGGCAACCTTCACGACTCCCGCCCTTGGACTGGATTTCACCCTGCTCGATGAACAGGACCAGCCCACCCGCAATGGCGAGGTGTTCATTCAACCTCCCTCCATCGGCTTGTCCCAACGATTGCTTAACCACGATCACCACGCCGTGTATTTCGAAGGTGCCCCCACCGGCCCGGACGGGTGTACGCTCCGGCGGCACGGCGATCAGGTTGAAGCCCTCGGCGGCGGATTCTTCCGGCACCATGGCCGCACCGACGACACGATGAAACTCAAGGGCATCAAGGTCAGCGCCACCGAACTGGAACACGCCTTGAACACGGTCCCCGGCATTCGGGAAACCGCCGCAGTTGCCGTGCTGCCGCCCGACGGCGGACCGGCCAACCTGGTGGTCTACGCGGTCTGCCTGCCGGACACCATGCCCGATCCACGCCGGCTCAAGACCGCCATGCAGACCGCTGTCCGGACCCTGCATGGATCCCTGTGCAAGATCCATGATGTCTGCCTCGTCGCGACACTTCCACGTACCGCATCCAACAAGGTGATGCGCCGGGTCCTGCGCGACCAGTATCGCGCCGACATGACAGGAGCAACCAAACCATGACAACCGAACCCGTCCGCGGCCCGATCGCCATACTCGGAACCGGTACCATCGGCGCAAGCTGGGCCGCCCATTTCGCCCTGCACGGCTTCGAGGTTCGCCTTTATGACATGGTGGAGTCCGCCCGTGCCTCCGGCCTGCAAGCCGCCTCAGCCGCCCTGAACCGCTTGCAGGAACTGGGCCTGGCCACCCCACCGGTGGTCGCGGCGGCGCACCAACGCCTGCACCGGGTGGATACCTTGGAGGCGATGGCGGACGGTGCCGGTTATGTGCAGGAATCCGTGCGCGAGACCTACGAAGCCAAGCATGCTGTCTTTGCGCGCCTGGACAATCTCCTGCCCCCGGATGCCATCGTGGCCAGCAGTTCCTCCGGCCTCTTGATTTCCGAAATCCAACGCGTGATGAAACACCCCGGGCGTGCCCTGATTGCCCATCCCTTCAATCCGCCGCATTTGATTCCCCTGGTTGAACTGGTGGCCGGCAAACAAACATCCCGTGATACCATCGATCGTGCCCGCCATTTCTTCACCCGTACCGGCAAGACACCGGTGATCGTAAACAAGGAAGTGCCCGGCCACATCGCGAACCGCCTGGCCGCCGCCTTATGGCGTGAGGCCATTGACCTCGTGGCCTCCGGCGTGGCCAGCGTCGAGGATGTGGACAAGGCGCTCACGGCCGGTCCCGGGTTGCGGTGGGCCGTCATGGGCCAGCACATGATTTATCACCTGGGCGGGGGGACGGGTGGGTACCGGCAGTTCATCGACCATATCGGGAAATCCTTTGAGACCTACTGGCAGTCAATGGCCAACTGGACCAGTATCCCGCCCGCGGCAGGCGAAGCAGTCATCCGCGGCGTTGAACAGGCCACCGCCGGCCGCCCGCTTGCCGACCTCGCCCGTGACCGCGACCAGCGCCTCGCCGCCGTACTCAAAGCCGTTCACGGGGATACATCCACCGATTAATTCAATCCGGTTGTAGCCGCGATCGGCGATCGCGGCATGCGCCTCACGATGACGTTCGCCATGCGCTTCGCTCAACCGCCCACACTATCATTCGGACTTTGAACGCTTGACCATGGTGTTTTTCGCGCTCTGGTCGGAAAAATCAATGACATGACTGGGTACAAAGTCGCTCTGGTTCCCGCTGGAGATCATGAAAAACAATTCCTTCGAACCAAACCCGAGACGATCGCCATGCTGAATCGCGCATTTGGTCTTTTTGGACCCGTTCACCCGTGTCCCGTTACGCGTATCGAGATCCTCAACAAACCAGCGTCCCTCCTCGCAAACGATCAGGGCATGGCGTCTCGACACCAGTGAGTCGGTTAATTGGATCATGCATCCTGCATCACGCCCGATCACGCAACCCGATTCAGGCACCGGAAACGTCAAGTCGGGGTGTCCATCCTTAAATTCAATCAGATATGCCCCCATGACAACCCTCCCATCCGTCGGTAATCCCCTGTGGAAAACCCATGCGGTAAGTGGAATGGACAATAGGCAAATGAATATGGAGTGTCAAGCGGGCCTCCGGT
>MHBQ01000171.1 GCA_001803315.1 Lentisphaerae bacterium RIFOXYC12_FULL_60_16 | reverse complement strand
GGAAATCAGGACGTGACATCGCGCCCTACCAGGGGGGAGGGGACGGGATGGGAGAGACGGCTCACGGGGACGTTCGCCCTCCAGGGGTAGGGATTGTGGAACGTGATGCGGGCTTTGGCATTGAAGTGACGGGCGGGGTGTGGAATCATGTCTACCCATGCAGAAACAGGAACCCTTGCTGGATGTGTCGAATCTGCGGACATGGCTGGGAAGCCGTAAGGCACCCATCCGGGCCGTGGACGGCGTTTCGTTCAGCGTGGCACATCGGACGACCGTGGCACTGGTGGGGGAAAGCGGTTGCGGGAAGAGCGTGACGGCCCTCTCGTTGACCGGCCTGATTCCCCGTCCGCCGGTATGCGAGATGTCCGGCACGATCCGGTTCGACGGCCGGACGGTCTCAGGGCTCGATGCGCGGGGTCTGGCTTCCATCCGCGGCCGGCATATCGCCTATGTGTTCCAGGAGCCGGGTTCCGCCCTGAATCCGGTGTTCCGGGTCGGGGCGCAGATCGAGGAGTCGGTGCGGTTGAGTGGACGGGATGTCGGGTCTGTCCGGGAAGAAGTTGTCCGCTTGATGCAACTGGTTGGATTGCCGGATCCGGAACGCCGCCGCTTGTCGTATCCGCACGAATTGAGCGGCGGCATGCAACAGCGAGTGATGATCGCGATGGCCCTGGCGTCGGAGCCGCGGTTGCTGGTTGCGGATGAACCTACGACCGCCCTGGATGTTACCATCCAGGCACAGATCATGGAACTGTTGCGCATGCTTCAGGATCAGCTGGGTATGTCCATGCTGTTGATCACGCATAATCTGGGGCTGGTGGCCGATACCGCGCACCGCGTGTATGTCATGTATGCCGGCCAGATCGTGGAGTCCGGGCCGACGGAATCCGTGCTGGCGCATCCGCTGCATCCCTATACACGCGGTTTGATGGACGCCGTGCCACGGCTGGATACCATTGGCCGTATGCTGGGGATTCCCGGCCAGCTGCCCCGGGCCGATGAACGGCCGACCGGGTGCCTGTTCGCGCCCCGTTGCCCGCGGGCGGATGACCGGTGCCGGGAACGGCTGCCGGACCTTGAATCCCGCGGTGATGACCGGGCCGTGCGATGCATCCACCCCCTGGAATGAATGCCATGAATACGGTAAACCTCGATTCTTCCAAAGACATTCCCCTGCTGGAGGCGCGGGGACTGGCGGTACATTACCCGGCGCAGGGTGGTGTGGTCAGGGCCGTTGACGGGGTTGATTTTTCAGTGTTCCCCCGGGAATGCATCGGGTTGGTGGGGGAAAGCGGATGCGGTAAGACCACGGTGGGGAATGCCGTTATCGGGCTGGTTCCCCTACAGGGGGGGACCCTGCAATTCGAGGGGCGGAAAGCTCCTCCGGAAGATCGGGCTGCGCTGATGGCCTATCGGCGGCGTGTCCAGATGGTGTTCCAGGATCCGTTTGGTTCCCTGAATCCCCGGATGTCGATCGGGCGGGCAATCGGCGAAGTATTGCGGATCCATCACATCAACCGGCAGGGGGATTCGATCGAGGAACGGGTTGCCGGCCTGTTGCAGTCCGTGGGGCTCGAGGCGGATTTCGTGAACCGGTACCCGCATGAGTTCAGCGGCGGCCAGCGGCAGCGGATCGGCATTGCGCGTGCCCTGGCGGTGGATCCGGTGCTGCTGGTGGCGGATGAACCGGTTTCGGCCCTTGATGTGTCCGTACAGGTGCAGATTCTCAATCTCCTGCGTGATTTGCAGGCGCAGCGGAATCTGACCCTGCTGTTCGTGGCGCATGACCTGGCGGTCGTGCGCTACATGTGCAGCCGGGTCTACGTGATGTATCTGGGTCGGATCATGGAGTGCGGGCCGGTGGAATCCCTGTACCGTTCGCCATCTCATCCGTACACCGAGGCGTTGTTATCGGCGGTGCCGGATGTCGGTCGCGGCCTGGAGGATCGCCGGAGCGGGAAGAACCGCCGCATCCTGTTGAAGGGGGATGTGCCGTCGGCGGCCCGGGTCATTCCCGGCTGTCGCTTTCATACGCGGTGTCATCGGGTTCAGGCAATTTGCCGGCACACGGAGCCGGCGTGGCGCCTGGTTGGACCCGGCCGGGGATGTGCGTGTCACTTTGCGTTGCCGGCGGGCTGAGCGACCGGTTCACCGGGCGTCGGCGGATGTCCGTTCATCGGGCGGAGTTTTTTCCAGCGGCGGTGTCCCCAGAGGTATTGCTCCGGGTGCCGCCGTATGGCGGCTTCCAGCCGCCCGGTGAGCGTGGATAAAACCCTTACGATATCGGCCTGACGATTCCCGGTTGGAGGGAAGACCAGCGGTTCCTCAACATGGAGGGTGTATTGGCATGGGCCGGTTCTTTCACAGTATCCGAAAATGATCGGGGTCCGGGTGATCAGGTGCAACAGGGCGGGGGAGGTGTGGGTATAGGCCGGGCGGCCGAAGAAGGGCAGGACCGTATCGTCCCGGCTGGCGTGCTGATCGGTCAGCAGGGCCAGGATATGGCCCTGTTTGAGCGCGCCCATCAGCGCCGCCGGATGGGCTTCGCGCTTGGAAATGACCTTGATTCCGGGCCGGTTGGTGCGCCAGCGCATCAGCGCATCGATGTGGGGATTGTCCATGGGACGGATGATGCCCAGTACCGGCTTGAGAAACGACAGGACTTGTGCCGCCACTTCCCAATTGCCCAGGTGGCCGGATATCAACAGCAGACCCTGCCGGGGATCTTCCAACAGGCGGCGGGAATCGGGGTGCAGGTCCAACGTGCAGTGGGATGGCCAGGAATCGTCCGTCAACCAGCGCAAGGACGCGAAGGATTCGATAACCAGCCGCGCGAAATGCCGGAATGATTCACGGGCGATGCGACGAGCTTCCGCCGGTGTGGATGCCAGGCCGGCCTGGAGCAGGTTGTCGATGGCGGTTCTCCGACGCATGCCGCCCAGCAGGAAGTAAAGGTCGGCGCCGTATTCGGCGACGCGCACCGAGAAGGGAAGCGGCAGGCTGTCGAACAGGGCCATGGCGCTGCGTGCGAACAGGTATTCGAGTCGGTATCGCAAACGTCGTATCACGACAGGGACTCCGATCAGCCGGTTTTCCGGGCCAGGAATTCCACCAGGTCGCCCACGGTTTGGATGGCCGTCATTTCATCCGGATCAAATTCGATATGGAATGCCTGCTGGATCTCGTAAATCAGGTCCATGATGGTCAGGGAATCGAACCCCAGGGAATCGATCCGGGAATCGAGGGCGACGGCATCCCAGTCCACGGGCAACCGCGAGGAGTGTCGCATCAGCGTCTTTAACTGGTCGGCAACCGTTGCTTGGTCCATGAACCCGATCTCCCGTCCGGAGGGTGGCAAGGGGTGTTGTCCGGAGCGGGGAACACCTTATACCGGTGACCGGTGGCATGGCCAGCCGGAAAGCAGAACGTTTCAAGCGGTGGTGCCGGGCCATGCCCGGAATACCAGGACGGCATTATTGCCGCCGAAACCGAAACTATTCTTGATGGCGATGGATCCGTTGAATGGTTCGGGTTGTGGGCCGACAAACCGCCACCCGCAGGCGGCGGGGCCGGTTACCGTGAGATTGCGGTTGGGGGGGAGTATCCGGCGCCGGAGCGCCTCGATGGTGAGCACGGATTCGGCAGCCCCGGAGGCTCCGAGCATGTGGCCGAGAAACCCCTTGGTCGCCCCTACGGGTACCGGGATGGAACGGTTGCCGAAGACCTGCTGCATGGATTCCATCTCGCAGGCGTCATTGGCGCGGGTGGCGGTTCCGTGGGCATGGATATAATCAACCGCGTCGGGTGTCAGGCCGGCATCGGCCAGGGCCCGCCGCATGGATTCCGCCTGGCCTTCCGGGGTGGGGCGGGTAATGTGGCTGGCATCGGAGCGTTCCCCGAACCCGATGACTTCCGCCAGGATGCGGGCACCCCGCCGGGTGGCATGGTCGAGGGACTCAAGCAGCAGCGCGGAGGCGCCTTCACCCAGGACGGATCCGTTGCGGGCGTCGTCGAAAGGACGGCAGGCCTGGTCGGGATCGGGGGTGGGTGACATGATGCCGAGATTATTCCAACTGCCGAAGGTTCCGGGTTCGAACACGGCATCCGCGCCGCCGCACAATACGCTGGTGGCGTCGCCGTAACGGATCATCCGCATACCGATCCCGATGGCCGTGGTGGAGGATGCGCAGGCTGACATCACCACGTAGTTGGGCCCGGTCAGGGCCGACTGCAACGAAACCATGGATGAGATGGCATTGGCCATGCAACGGGGCACGGTCGTGGGGCGCAATCCACGCAGTCCTTTTTCCACGACTCCGCGGTAGGCGGTATGCAGGCTGTGCGAGCAGCCCACTCCGGTGCCGAAGATCACCCCGCAGGCGCGGTCCGCGGCGGATGTGTCCGCCGGTCCCGGGAATCCGGCGTTGAGCAGGGCCAGGGTGGCCGCCACCTGGGCCATGTCGACGGTTCGGTCCCAGGTGGGGATCCCGTGGGTGCGCAGGTGTTCGACGAGTTGCGTGCTGTCCACCTCCGAACCGCAGGTGGCCTTGTAACCGGTGAGATCGAGGCTTTGAACCCGGCGGATGCCGGTTTCGCCGGCCAGGATGCGCCGCCAGCATTCGCCCAGATCGAAACCCAGTCCGCAGACCAGGCTGGTTCCCGTGACGACCACGCGTTGGAAGGTTCGGTCGGACATGGGTCAGGTGGAAAGGATGCGGCTGCCTTCGTCGAGGAAAATGCCCTGCAGGTTCATGCGCAGGGATTCCGGGTTGCTGGCATAGCGCATGCCCTCCTTCTCGTTGATCAGGCCGCTCTTGATCAGGCTGTAGATGGACTGGTTGAAACTCTGCATCCCGTCCTCCTTGCCCGTCGCGATGGCGGCGGCCAGGGTGTCGAGGTTGTTTTTCTCGATGAGCTTTCGAACCGTCGAGGTGTTGATCATGATTTCGACCGCGGGCACCACGCCGCCCTGGATGTCAGGGACCAGCCGCTGGCATACGACGGCATGGAGATTCCCCGCCAGGCCCAGGCGTATCTGGTCCTGTTCGTCGGCCGGGAACACGTCGAGCATGCGGGGAATGGCCAGGTCGGAGGTTCCGGCATGAAGGGTGGAGAGCACCAAGTGACCGGTTTCCGCCGCCAGCAGGGCGGTACGGATACTATTCCGGTCGCGCATTTCACCGATGAGGATGACGTCCGGGTCCTGGCGCATCAGGTGCTTGAGGGCGTTCTGGAAACTCGAGGTGTCCAGGCCCACTTCGCGCTGCGTGACGACGGATTCAAGGTCATCGAAAAGGTATTCAATCGGGTCTTCCACGGTGATGATCCGGCAGCGCTGGGTCCGGTTGATTTCGTTGATGACGCAGGCCAGCGTGGTGGATTTACCGCTGCCGGTTGTTCCCGCGAGCAGAATGATGCCACGTTCGGCTTCCGCCAATTTGGCCATCTGCGGCGGGAGGCGCAGTTGCTCGAACGTCGGAATCCGGTCTTTCACATGGCGCATCGCGATGGTGGGAGCACCCTGGGCGTTGAAGAGGTTGACACGGAACCGCCCGATGCCGGGTTCCGCCAGGGAGAAATCCGCTTCATGCTCGGCTTCGTAGATGTGGGTCATGTGCGGCGGCAGGATATCCTTGATCACTTCGGTGAGATGTTCCCGGGTCAGCACCTCGAAACCGCTTTTGACCAGGTCGCCGCTGACGCGGAAGATCGGTTCCGCGTCGGACTTGATGTGGACATCCGATACCCCGACTTCCACCGCCCGCTGGAGGAGTTCCCGTAGTACAGACATGGTGATGCCTTTCGTTGTGTTATCGTGTATGGAGCGCCATGCCGGCGCCGATTGTCAAGAAAACCACATTGGACAGCCAGGCTCCGATCCAGGGTTGGACGAGTTGGCTTTTCCCCATGAAAATGCCCACCTGGAACAGGGCGTAAAACCCGAAAAAGCAGGCCAGTGCCACGATGATGCCGGAGAGTATGCTTTGCCGGCCGGTTTGTGCGCCAAGCGGAATGGCGAAGAAAAGGACGATCAGCGAGGTCCAGGGCATTGCCAGGCGCGCATGGAAATCGGTGGTCCGTTCCGCCAGGGTGGCAGCCGACAGGTGTTGATGGCTTTGCAGGTAGTGTGCCATCATGCTGGCTGAAAGCAGTTCCCAGGGGCGTTTCTCCGCCAGCAAATCGTCGGGTGTTTCGGTGAGGTAGGGGATTTCGAGGATGGTGTCGATCGGGGCTTCCGTCTGTTTGCCCCCGAGCGGTGCATCCTGCTCGTTGAAATGCCGGATGGTGGGACGATAGAACCACCAGGCGCCGTCCAGCCATTCCGCCAGCGGCGCGGAGATGACGGTCTGGCGGGTTCCGTCATGGCGTTCCTGGGTGACCTTGACGTCCCGGAGCTGTCCCGGCTGATGGGGGCTGAACGCATCGATCAGCCATTGGCGGTTGACCATGCTGTTGGCGTAACTCAGGGGCTCGGTAGTTTCTTCCGGTTCTTCGGTGAAGCCCCGGTTTTTGAACTGATGGGCCCACAAGGCGGCGGGCGGGATAACGGTTTCCCGTGCCAGCACCATCATCAGGCTGATGACCAGACCGACCTTGATGAACACGCCGGAAATGGTCCATAAGTTGATGCCGCTGGCCCGCATGGCCACCAGTTCATGATGACGTGACAGTTGCCAGAGGGTGTAGAGTGTGGCCAGCATCAAGGCGGCGGGGATCAGCAATTCCAATGCCGGCGCGACATACGACAGGTAATAGCGGGCAACCTGCTGCCAGTGGGGCTGGTTATTCAGGATACGCGGCAGGCTGCTGAACAGGTCGAAAACCAGGTGGATCAGGATGAAGCCCGTGGCGCAATAGGCAAAGACCGCCAGCAGTTCCCGCAACACATAACGGCGTAAAATGCGGATGGCCATCAGGTTGTCTCCCCGGCAGGACGCAACCGGTAATATCCGCTGCTGGTCCGCTCGAACCCGGGCGATCCGTTCAATACCTCGAGGACGTGGCCGCTACCGATCCGGCTCCCGCTTTTGAGGAGGGTATTCAACTCCGTCAGGATGATTTTGAAATGCAGGGGGCGGTCGGCCTGAATGAAGATCTGTCGGACCAGCATTTCCACGCCGGGTCCCGGGCGGGCATAGCGGCCATCCCGCAATTTCAGAACCTCCGGGGCATGGTCCAGGTAGGTTAATGCAATCCGTGGTGTGATTCCCCCCGGAACCTTCAGGTCAATGCGGCTTGCCAGCGAGGCAAAATCACCGCCTCCGATCAGCGGGCGATCATTCAGGATGGCGTTGACGCGTGCCGTGAGTTGTGCCAGTTGGTCGTCATCCAGAAGGGTGAAGCAACCATTGAAGAACGTGGGTGGAGGATGGCATACGCATAACAGGTTCAATACCCCCATGGGAGAACAACCATCCAGCATGGCGCCGTTTGGAAAGGCGGCGACTTCCTGTCCGGTCAAGGCGCCACCCTGTTGGCTGATGAAGTCCATGAATGCCTGATGAATGGAGGACAGGCATGCCTGTGGCAGCCGTGAACGCAAGGTTGCCAGCGCCTGGAATTCCACCTGGCGAACCCTTTCACGGGATACCTGGCGTGTGGTCCCGATGGATTGCAGGGTGCGGCGCCGGTCAGGAGGAAGTGGAAAGTTTTCACGCAGACCGAACCGCTGGATCAGAATCTCAATCTGGGATTCCGTCAGAAAGGCGCCCAGCACGTCCATCAACCCGGTAAAGGGTGGATCCCCGGCCGCGATCCGGTCTGTCCATTCGATGAAGCGAACCATGACCATCCGTGAACGGGCACCCAGACCCGGCAAGGCATTTGCCAGACGGTTGCGTAATTCGCCGATTGTATGAATATGATTGGCGCCACAGGCGTGAACCACACGTGGTGGAAAACCAGTCTCCGTAACCGGCCAGGCGTCGATTTCAGATCGGGATGGATAAATCAAGTTAATCACCGGCTGGTACACATTATGCTATCGATTTGTAAATCATCCTTTAAACAGAACCAGCGCGTTGTTGTCAAGGATTTCGTCCGGTTGTGGTCGAAACAGCGTTGGTCTGGTCGGTTGGCGGGCCGTGTGATGAAACAACGGGCTTCCATTTCGGGGCAAGCGTCTTCGCGTGATATGGTTCCATCCACGGCGTTGTCGCCGCCGGCGCATACGGGAGTATGGCGCCGGCAGCTCCGCCTTGCGGCTGGAGCCATCTGACGCGAAGCCGTTGCCCTTTTCGAAATGGGAGCCCGGGTTTACCTCGCGGTCCGGACGAGTACGCCGGTACCGCGATGGAATAAGGAAAAGAGTTTGGAATTGTGCGGCGCACCGGTTGATGGTTTGCCTGTACAAACTCGCAGTTATGCCTGTCGAAACGGGGTGATGGTATGCGCGCGGCAATTGCCGTGAAACCTTGTAAGCGGGTTAAGGGTTCAGGATCGAAGGGCTCTTTATGTTAAGCTCGCTTTTCGACCCTGTGGAAGACGGCTCGCGAGCCGTGATCGAAGGAAGCGCTTAACTTCGTGCCATTCGGTTCAGGATCCGGATGGTTTCGATGGCGGATCGGGAAGCTTCAGCGAGTCGAATGGATTGAAAATCGATGGCGGCGGTTCGGTTTCTCCGGGACCCGCCGAGAAACCCTTCATCTTGAACTTTTCATGTTCATGGTCATGACAATACAAACATAACAGTTCCCAATTACTGCCATCGGGAGGGTTGTTTTTGTAATTGTGATCCCGGTGGTGGACCGTGAGTTCACGCAAGCGCTTGCCGGAAAATTCCCGGGTGCAACGGGCGCAGACGTGTGGCAGGAGTTTCAGTGCCTGGGCACGGTAACCCTGCTCACGCTGTTCGCGGTCCCGCTGAAGCTCGGCGGCCAGTTGCGCCTGTCGTTCAGGATCTGCGGGTCGGTTGATTCGTGCCGGCATCGTTATGCATCCCGTGAGCAGGCCGGGAGGGGGCGGGATGACCGGCCCCCGTCTCCGGCCATGCGGTATCTCCTGGCTGGAATCCCGTCAGACCGTATAGATGGAGGCTGCGGTCTTTCCGCCGGTACCGGTCCAGTCCGTGTGGAAGAATTCGCCGCGGGGTTTGTCCACCCGTTCGTAGGTGTGGGCGCCGAAATAATCCCGCTGGGCCTGGAGCAGGTTGGCGGGCAGGCGTTCGCACCGATACGAGTCGTAGTAGTTCAAGGCCGTGCTGATGGCCGGCACGGGGATTCCCAGGCTGATGGCCAGTTTGACCGTCTGCCGCCACGGGGACTGTGCCTTGGCGATGACCTTGCGGAAATAGGGATCCAGCAGCAGGTTGGCGAGATCCGGTTTACGGTTGAAGGCTTCCTTGATGCCCCCGAGGAACTGGGCGCGGATGATGCATCCGGCGCGCCAGACCATGGCGATCTCGCCGTAGTTGAGGTTCCATTTATGCTCGTCCGAGGCGGCGCGCAGCAGTTGGTAACCCTGGGCGTACGAGCATATCTTGGCCGCGTAAACGGCATCATGGATCTGCTTGAGCACCTTGGTCCGGTCACCGTGGAACACCTTGCGGGGTCCCTTGAGTTTCTTGGCGGCCGCGACGCGTTCCTCCTTGATGGCGGAAAGACAGCGGGCGAAGACCGCTTCCGCGATCTGCGGAATTCCGACCCCGAAATCCAGGCCGGCCTGCGAGGTCCATTTGCCGGTGCCTTTCTGGCCGGCGGTATCGAGGATGACGTCGACCATCGGTTTGCCGGTTTCCGGATCGGTCTTGGCCAGGATATCCCGGGTGATCTGGATGAGGTAGGAATCCAGCACGCCGGTATTCCATTCGGTGAATACGGCGTGCATTTCGGCGGCGGTCATGCCCAATCCCTGCTGCATCAGGTGGAAGGCTTCACAGATCAACTGCATGTCGCCGTATTCGATCCCGTTATGGACCATCTTGACGAAGTGACCGGCGCCGTCCGGTCCCATCCACGTACAGCAGGGTACGCCGTCCTGGGGCGCCTTGGCGGCGATGGCCGTGAAGATGGGCTGGACCGCAGGCCATGCGGCCGGGTCACCGCCGGGCATGATGGCCGGGCCGTTGAGTGCGCCTTCCTCGCCGCCGGAAACGCCCGTGCCGATGAAGCGGAGCTGCTTGGCGGCCAGGGCCTTCGTGCGGCGGATGGTGTCGGGATAATGGCTGTTGCCGCCGTCAATGAGGGTGTCGCCGGGTTCCAGGTGCGGGGCAATCTGCTCGATGAACTCGTCGACGGGTTTGCCGGCCTTGACCATCAGCATGATGCGGCGCGGCTTGGCGAGGCTGGCGACGAGTTCCTGGATGCTGTGGCAGCCGATGAAGCGCTTGCCCTTGCCCCGGCCGTTGATGAAATCGTCCACCTTGCTGACCGTCCGGTTGAAGCAGGCCACGGTAAAGCCGTTCCGTTCCATGTTCAGAATGAGATTTTCGCCCATGACGGCGAGACCGACCAGACCGATATCCGCTTGCTTTGTCATTCCTGCTGTCTCCTCGTTGACCCTGTGTGAATGGTTTCGGTGCAATTGACAGCTGATATCGATACTGTATTTCTTTGGGCGGCGTCAACCGTATCCAACCGGGAACGAGGCATGGACGTATCTTCGAGTTTATGTATTTTCGCTGGAGCCGGGGCGACCCTCGCCCCGGTCCGGGTGATGGTGGGCAGGCCGTGTGATGAACCGGCGGTCTTCCATTTCGGGGCAAGCGGCTTCGCGTGATATGGCCCCTTCCGCAGCGTTGTCGCCATCGGCGCATACCAGGAGTATGGCGCCGACGGCTCCGCCTTGCGGCTGGAGCCATCTGACGCGAAGCCGTTGCCCTTTCGAAATGGAAGACCGGGTTTACCTCGCGGTCCGGACGAGTACGCCGGTACCGCGATGGAATATGGAAAAGAATCGGGAGTCGTGCAGCGTACCGATAGATGTTTTCACACAAATCGCAGTTGTGAACGGCAGGCATGCCTTGCGCCGTGACCGGCAGACGCCTATAGTCGACGTCCGGATAACGAGGAGAAAGGCAATACCATGAAACGGGATGATGCGGTTTTGCAGGAATCGTCATGGATCTGGCTGGTCCGACAACATCCCCACCAATACGCCTGTTTCCGTAAAAAATTCTCGCTGGAACGGCCCGGTTCAAAAGCGGTTTGCCACATCAGCGTGGACAGCGATTTTATCCTGTACCTGAACGGGCGTGAAGTCGGTCGGGGCCAGTTCAGCGATTATCCCGAGCGTAAAACCGTCACGCGGTTTGAGGTGGCATCCTTCCTGCGGAAGGGATCCAACACCCTGGCCGTACTGGCATACTACCGGGGTGAGGACTTTTCGGATTACCGGGCCGGACGGGCCGGGCTGATCGCCGCGTTGGAATGCGGAACCCGACGGATATTCTCCGATGATTCCTGGCGGGGGCGTGAACATCCGGCATTCAAGGGGGGACCTGTCCCCCGGGTTACCCACCAGATGGGTTTTGTCACCGAATTCGATGCGCGTCGAGACGATGCCTGGATTATCCCGGGATACCGGGACAGCGCCTGGCCAAAAGCAGCAGTCCGGGCGGTTGGAACCACGGGATATTGGCGGGAGCTATTGCCGCGGCCGGTTCCGGTTCTGCCGCCCGGTCCGCCGCTGCTCCCGGTTTCCGTGGTTGTGTGCGGACAGTTTAAGCGGATTCGTGAAGCGGAGACCGTTGCACGGACCATGAGCCAGGATGCACTGCAGAGTCAGGTTCCAGACGACGTGTTTGAGCGGACCGGACCTGCGTCCGGCAATCCGAGTTGGGCTTATATGGGTCCGCCGGAAGATCCCGGTTCATGCATGCGGGAAAAAGGTTCGGACGGGCTGGTGATCCGCCCGTCGGACCGGGGGATGACCGGTCGATTCCTGATCGTTGATCTCGGCCGTGAATGCACCGGCCTGCTGACCTTCTCGCTGGATGCGTCTGCGGGAACCGTGCTGGATATCGGCCATGGTGAACATCTGGAAGACGGACGGGTCAGGACCCACATCGGAGGGCGGAACTTTGCGGACCGGTACCATTGCCGGAAGGGCGAGAATACCTTCACACTCCCGTTTCGGCGCTTCGGCGCCCGTTACCTGCAGATGCAGATTTCCGGTTGTCGCACCCCGGTGCGGCTGCGTTATCTGACCCTGCGTCCGGTTGAGTGGGATATTGAACCGGTTGCCGCCGTCCGGACCGGGGATTCCATGGTGGATCGGCAATATGACATTGGCATTCACACCCTGCGCCTGTGCATGCATGAGCACTATGAAGACTGTCCCTGGCGGGAACAATCCCTGTATGCCTACGATTCGCGCAACCAGGCATTGTACGGATATTATGCCTTCGGCAATTATGATTTTGCGCGGGCATCGATTGAGTTGCTGGGGCGGGGGTTGCGGGCCGACGGATTGCTGGAGTTGTGCGCGCCGGCCTTGACGCGGGTATGCATCCCGATCTTCGCCCTGGTGTGGTTCAGTGAAGTGGCCGAACACTGGCTTCACAGCGGGCAGCGTGCGCTGTTTGACCTGTTCCGGCAGGACATGCACCGCATGATGGAGGGATACTTGTCCCGCTATGATGCACGCACCGGACTTTACTTCCGTCCGGAAGCACCTGACCTGTGGCATTTTTATGAATGGACGCCGGGGTTGACCGGGAAATTCGGGAATGACCGGTTGAACGGTGTGCATCACGCCGCCTACAACCTGCATCTGCATGAAGCCATCGGCTCGTATGCATGGTTGCTGGAACAGGCCGGTGAACCGGCTGATGCCAGGCAGTTGCGACGGGTCCGTGCCGGACTCGGATCGGCCATTATCCGGACGTTTGCCGACGATTCACGTGGTGTGCTGACCCAGGAACGGACACGGGCCGGGCGCTGTTCGGGCCATTTTGAATATATCCAGGCGGTGGCACTGGCGGAAGGGCTGATCCCCGCCCGTAGTCGCGGGACACTGGTGGCGGCCCTGCGTGCGCGGACGATGCCGACGTTAACCCTTTCGTCGATGCTGTACCTGTTGAAAGGCCTGATGCAGGCGGGACCTGAAGCGCGGCGTTATGCCCGGGAACGTTTGCAGGCGGCATGGGAACCGATGGTGCTTGCCGGTTCAACGACGTTCTGGGAAACCGGCGCCAGTGTCCGGGATTTTCATTACGCGGGCAGCCTGTGCCACGGCTGGAGCGCGCTTCCGGTCTATTATGCCCATGCCCATGTGCTGGGAATACAACCGGCAGATTGCGGGTTTCGACGCTTTACCGTAAGTCCCTGCGCCGATCGGTTCCTGAAGGTGGAAGGGGCTGTGCCGACCCCGCAGGGGCCCATCCATGTGAAATGGGAACGGGGTGATGCCGGTTTGCGGATGGTTCTCCGGGGGCCGCGGGCCTGTACCCCAACGCCGGCGCCGCATCCCGAATTCCCAATTGCTTCGCTGACCTATAACCGGCACATCGTCTGACGCTGCAGTACCCGCATCTACTCTGACCGGGAACGGAGGCGATCCTTGTCCTCCAAGCGGCTTGTGTTGAAACCTGTACCAAAACCCGGAGATGCGTCTCCCGTATTGCATGGGTCGCATATTGCATTGACAACCGGGTGGCGCGTGGTATTGGTTTGCGCGTTTCATTGTGGAGCTTCCCCAGGTCTTCTATGGATTTAACGGTACGTCAGGTTTCAAAATATCTGAATCTTTCGGAACGCCAGTTGTATCGCCTGATCGAGCGGAACGAGATACCCGCCATCCGGGTACACGACCAGTACCGCTTTAACCGGGCGGAATTACTTGAATGGGCCATGGCGCGCCGCATCAAGGTTCCACCCGAATTACTGGAACCGGATGATGCCGATCGGGCGAATGCCACCCCCGGCCTGTCGGGAGCGCTTCGTGCCGGGGGGGTGTTCCACGGACTGGATAGCGGGGACAAGGTCATTGCCTTGCGATCCATGGTTGACCGTCTGCGGTTGCCGGACGATGTTGACCGTGACCTGCTTTTGACCATGTACCGGGCGCGTGAATCGTTGGCTTCCACGGGTATTGGCGATGGCATTGCCATCCCGCATGTGCGAAATCCGATTGTCCTCAAGATCACCACCCCCCAGGTGGCGTTGTGCTTCCTCTCGTCGCCGGTTGATTTCGGAGCCATTGACGGGAAGCCCGTGTTTGCCCTGTTTTCCCTGGTCACCCCGACGATCCGTTCACACCTGTTCCTGTTGTCGCGACTGGGGTTCGTGTTGCGTGATCCGGGTATCCGTAACTTGCTACAGGTACAGGCTGCAGGCGATGCGATTCTCCAGGCGGTCGAACGAATTGAAGCCGCTTCCATTCCCGACCCTGCCCAAACCGAACACGGGGTGAAGCCATGATGGTGTTCATGGCAGGGCTGTGCATCATGCTGGGGGGTGGTGTGATCTCCCGGCTGGTTCCTGGAAACCCCCGGTTCGGTGTTGCCGTTGGCGTGTTGACCGCCGTGCTGGGGGCTCTGGCTGGCCTGTTGGGCGCGGTGGATGTGCTGGCATCGCAGGTGGTGATTGAATGGACATCGGCCTGGCCGTTGCCTGCCGGTGAATTTGCGGTGCGGATGGACGCCTTGTCGGCCGTTTTTCTGTGTGTCATTTTCGGATTGGCGATGGTGTCGGCAATCTATGGTTGGGATTACCTGCGGGTTGAACATGCCCAGACAGTACGGGGCCGGCGCACCTGGTTGTGGTTCAATCTGCTGGTTGTTTCCATGTCGCTGGTTGTGGTGGCGCGCCATGCCGTCCTGTTCCTGCTGGCCTGGGAGGTCATGTCGGTATCGTCCTTCCTGCTGGTCGCTTATGACCACGAACGGGAGGATGTGAGCCGTGCGGCCTGGATTTACCTGGTGGCCACGCAGATCGGCAGTGCGATGCTCCTGGCCATGTTTGCGGTGGTCG
>MHBQ01000170.1 GCA_001803315.1 Lentisphaerae bacterium RIFOXYC12_FULL_60_16 | reverse complement strand
TCCGCGCACGGCCTCCTCGATATGCCCTCGTCTCAATCCCTTTTGCTTCCCTCGCTCAATCCAGCCTCTTCCTTACCAGTATTTGGAACCGCTGAATAACAGTTGACCATGTTGTTTTTATATTTTATCCATTTTGAATGGTCGAGGGGTAAGCATGATTTGCCTTAAGCATCTTCGCGTCGGGATGGTTGCGCTCGTGACGATGTGCAACGTTGCCGCCGATGTGTCAGCCACCAATGCCAAGCTGGAGGAATATCAGGCTGCCTACGAGAAACAGCTAAAACCCATCTGCGATGAATATCTTGCCGCATTAATGGATTCCCTGGTGCGGTATGAGAAAATGCTGGACGAGGCGAAAACGAAAATGACGCAGGCGGGTGACCTGGACGGGGTCCTTTTGATTAAGGGCGAAATCGACCGTTTGCAGACCGAACGGTCCGTGCCCAAGCAAGCTACACCCGGCGAAACACCCGTTATCCGTGATTTGCGCGACCAGTACCGCAAACAGGTTCTTCAGGCGATGGATTGCCGTAAACAAAAAACTTTTGCGCTCAAGCAGAAATATGTCCAGGCCATGGAGTCGCTCAAAGTAACCCTGGTCAAGGAAGAGAAGCTGGAAGATGCGATTGAAGTGAATGAAGAAATCAAACGCCTGCACGCGGAAACTCCAGATCTTGCAGTGGCTTCCGCGCCTACAGCGGCTTCCGCGCCTGCAGTGGGTCCCACGCCTACAGCAGCTCCCGCGCCTCCAGCGGTTCCCGTGCCTGCCAGGGTGACGGGGATTGCCCAGAGGGCGGAACCGCGGGTAATGGGGCCGGCCACGACCTTTGGGATCGGCCAGGCGTTGATTAAAGAAAACACCACGCAAATGCAAGAGGGTGTTTTTGTCTGGAAGATGAAGGCCGCCCAGGTTGGGGATTATACGTATTGGGTCGGCATGCAACATGCCGCGCCGGGCAAAGAGGGCGCTTTACGCATAACGGCGTGGGGAGATGTGGATGGGGATGGCCTTCCAGACAAGGAGATTGCAACGTCCCCGGCTTTTCAGGCAAAGAAAGCGGATGATTGGAGCGAGTGGCAGTTCTCGGGTCGGGGGTTTAAGAATCTTTTCGTCGGGTATCAGCTCAAGAAAGAGGCAAAAGTGTTCTACAGCAAAAGAGGATGGCCGGCGGACAGTTCCGGTATGTATCCTGTGCTTTACCTGACACGCGAACCCGGGACTGCCCCGACGGTAGAGATCAGTCCTCGCGCTACGAATCTCAGGATAGGCATTATCAAGTAACCGTATGGTCGCTGGATGAGTGACTCACTCATCCAGCCTGCCGATCCAACCGGCGGTTGGGCAGATAGAGCGGGAAGTCGATCGTGACCGGTAAACGGTTTTACACGCTTGGGTCGACGGGTTTCCGCTTCTGGCTGGACAGTTTCCGTACCAGCGTGATGGAACGGTTCATCTTCAGGTACCGCTTGATTCCGAAATGCCCGATGACGATTCCTGCCGGAATACAGGCGACGCCAATGGCGTAAAACCATCCCGCTTCCGAGAAATGGATGATGGAAACTCCTGCGATCAGCATGGAAATGCTGGATCGAAGGTAAGCCAGGAGTGTTCGTTCGTTGGCGAGAAGCGTGCGATCGACGGCAAGTTCGTCGCGCAGGATCAGGCTGTCACCTTCAAACTTGGCGTAAGGAGAAGTCAAGGGCTTGTTCTCGTCATGTTTTGGTATGTTTGATTCAGCCGGGTTCATGCGATGTTCCTATTCAGAAATGGTGACGGTAGCGTTAAGGTCTGCAAATAACGGTTGCTGAAGTAACAAGTCCCAAAATTAAAACACGAAATTCATAACCCATTATATGATTAAGTCAAGCGTGGGCTGTCAGGGTTTGGTGTCGGATGGGGCGGAAGCGGACGATCAGCAAACCGATAACGATCAGCCAGCCGATGATGGTGAGGATCCGGCCAATGCGGTCCGAGGGGATGCTGCCATAGTACAATTCAACGTCCGGCCCGGTCGGGTAAACCAGCATCATGCCCGGGGCAACCAGGTACACATGATCGGCGCCACGCACCTTCCAGTTGGGGAAATAGCTGACCTTGACCAGGTGGGGCAGGCCGATCCCGGTGGTGTGGAATTGAATACGGTCCGTCGCAACGATCTCGTTCGTGATAATGGCTCCCGGTTCGATAGGGGATGATTCCGGTGCGGTGTTACGGGTGCGGCAGTCGGCCATCAGGGTTCGAAAGGCGTCTTCCGTCAACGGGGTGATGCCGTTGGGGGACGGGTCCCCCCGCCGCAGGATTGCACAGGGCACGTCCAGCGATTGGATGGTATACAGCCATTCCAAAGCTGCGGGTTTCCAGTCGCCGGCCACCGATACCGCCAGCGGTTGTCGGGACGGGACGGTTACGAAGCGGCTGGTCCGGTTGGTGGCCTCGAACAGGGTCCAGCGCCGCACCCGGTCGACCCTCCGCCAACCCGGCTGAATGGCGAGGGCGTTGCAGGTGGATTCCCAGCGTGCCAGGAAATGGGTTACGTTGAACCATTCCAGATGGCGGACCCCGTTGGCCGGGTTGAACCGGGGTGGTTTCATGATGGTGGGAAACCCCGCGCATCCCCGTGACATTTCGCCCTGGACATAATAGGCATACAGCGCGCCAACGGCGGAATTGACCAGCCCTCCTTCAAGGATTGGTTTGCCGGCGACAAACGGAACGGCCTCAAAGACGCGGGTGGACCCGAGGAAGGCGTGGTTGTCCGGGTGGAGGTCATAGGCCAGACGGCCGGGGGTGTCCGCCAGCGGCATGATCAGCCGGTCAAAGACCTCCTGGCGCGGTACCTCCTGGATGTTGGCGTAATTCCAGCGTATCCACGACGTGACGTCGCGCGGTCGGTCCAGGGCCACGGTAGCAGCCAGCACCAGCAGGGCAGTCAGCAGCAGGGGTTTGCCCCTGCGTTGCTCGATCAGCCAACCCAGGCCGGCCACTTCCAGGACCAGGATGGCATACGCCATAAACGGCCACAGCCGGACATTGACGAATACCGGGGACAGGTGGGTATAACCGAATCGGAACAGGATTGCTGCGAGGACGAACATGACCGTATGCAGGGTGATGAAGGGATTCCGGCGCCAGAGGCCCCAGACAGCGGCACCCGCACCAAAAGGCGCCAGCCAGCGCATGAACCCTGGAACACTGTCCCATAGATCGACTTTCCAGTTGATGCCGAAATCCATGGCAAACGACTGTTTGGCCACCAACGGAATCAGCCACCAAGCCATCAGCAGGAAGACCAGGGCTGCTTCGGTGACCAGCACGATGAGGGTTCGCCGGATGCCGGTGCGTGGCCACAACATTGCCAGGCAGACTGCGCACATGGCCCCGACCAGCGAGGTGAAGAAATGCGACATGACCAGTCCGACGGCCAGCCATACCGTACGGAGGCGGAAGCTGGCATCGCGGGCATCCCGGAACGCGGAAGCCAGGAATAGCAACATGACGGGAAAACTTACACTGTTGGCAATCATGCCGGCCAGGGTGCTGTAGATGTTCACACCCCACATCGTATGGGTGTGGATAAACAGGAACGGCACCATGCCTATGGCGGTCAGCCGCCGGACGGACAGCGGCTGGTCGAAGATGCGCGCCAGGGTGTAGGCGGCGGGTGGAAGGGCCAGGATGCCGAGTATGCTGATCCAGCGAAAGGCGATCCCGTAGGGTATGACGGACGACAGGGCGGCCATCAGCAGGTAGGGCAGTGGGAAATAGTACTGGAACATGGGGAATCCGCACCACCAGCCAGGCGCCCAGGAAACAATGTTGCCATGATTGAAGAACTGCTGTTTCAGGTGCCCGGCCAGGTAATGGTGGGCCGGGGTATCGCCCCCCACGGCCAGGGCGGGATTCATCAGGTCCCGGATGGGAATATAGGTGAACAGGCAGAGATAGATGCCGGCAAACAGGAACAGGTTCAGCAGGAGTTCCCGGAACGGGGTGCTCCGTGGAAGGGGGCATAAGCGCCATTGAGCAGTCAGCCAGGCTGCCAGCAGGATGCCGGCCAGGATCCAGGCGCGCAATGGGGTCAGCCTGATCGGGGGCGGACGGAGATGCGGCAGGCGTGCGATTCCGGTGTCACTGGCGGCATGGTGGGATCCGGCGGCGTCCACCCATTCCACGACGCCCGCCATGGAGTATCGGGAACCCGGCAGGGCGGAGATCTGGCGTACGGTAAAATGAGCCGTTGCCGGCACGCCCGTTTCCAGTTGGACGAGCCGGGTGTCCGGGAGCACCGTAAGGGCATCGGAGGTTACCAGGCGGACAGAGGCGGTCACGATGCCGGATCCTTTCCAGTCAATGGTGACGGGGAACTGATCGGTGGTTCGCAGGTTGATGGTCGGCAGGCGCAGGGTGAGGTTCATTTCCGGTTCCGCCGAGGTGCCGGCCAGGAACGGAATGACGCGGATGGCGCTGAAGGGGTAGCCGTTGATGTCGGTGTAGGTGGCCCGCAAGGTGAGGCAATGGCTGCCGGGGGGGGAGGGGAGGGTGTCAAACCGATTGGTGATCCGGGTGGACTGGTTGGGGTCCAGGCGGGTGATGGCGTCGCTGGACAGGGTGATTGATCCGACGGTGGTGTCCAGAACCAGGGAATGAGCCGGTTCATCGCCCTGGTTGCGGAGGGAGGTCTCCACCAGCAGATGTCCCGGTCGCGCCTGGATCATGGGGTGGATTTCAATGCTAATCTGACTTGCCGGGGCCCATGCCGCCAGACAGGACAAGGCCAGGATCCAGGACCAACCGCTACGGTAGGGTGTCATGGGTGTTGACCTTAGCGTATTTCCCCTGAAAGCGCAATTCGCGCCTGACGCCGGGAGTGCCTTTCATTCCATCCCTGTTGAAAGGTCGGCCGTGTCTTGACCTGTGCCGACCTTTCATCAGGGATTCCGAATCGGTCAATCAGGGTTTGCCCGATGGGCATTTCGGTGTCCGCCATGTAGCGTGATGCCGTTCAAATGATAGCGAAAGGAGGTGCAAGGCAAACGCAGACCGGCATTTCCATAAAATGTGAGTGTCATGAAGAGTTAATTCCAAGGAGTTACAACAATGAAGAAGATTCTATTCGCGATTCTGTGCTTGAGTTTGAGTCTGGGGTTTGGGGGTTGCTGCTCCACGATGAAGGCCTGTAAATGCGGGATGAAGGACTGCCCGGCCTGCAACGCATCCATGAAGTGCGCCAAATGCGGAATGACCAAGGACAAATGTTCGTGCCCCAAGGAAACGGTATGTCCGAAATGCAACATGCCGAAGAGTCAATGCAAGTGCATGTAGACAACGGTAAAGGATAGTCGGACATCGTGGTGGCCACCGGTTCCTTTATGACGGAACCGGTGGCACGGTTCGATTTTGAAGCTCCGGATGATTGCGAACAAACCTTAAAAGGATGACGTGGGGTTGAGGCGGATGGAATGCGTCGCAAAAGCACCTAAACGCAGTTCGACCCCTTGAAGGTGCCGCGGCTATGGACGGCATGTTTTTAGCTGGGCAATCAGCTGGTGATTGGTATAATCCGCGGCATTATGTCTGATCGTCCGGCCATGACACCTGCGGTGGCAAATGAGTATTTCGTGTTCCGCAAGCGGTTGCCCCTGCAACTTGCCTTTGAAGCGGTATCGCGTGAAATCGGGCGTGTGGATCCGGACCATGTCTGTTTGGAGATCGGGGCGCTGAACCCGGTTCTCAGTTACCGGTTGCGCAAGCTCGGCGGGCAATGGCATACCGTTTTGCTGAATGAATCCGAACAGCCGGCTTTCCAGGAACTGCTGGGCGGGAATGTTTATGTCTCCAAGGACGGGAAACTGCCGTTCAAGAAGAAGATTTTTGACCGGGTGGTGATCTGGGATGTCCTGGATACGTTCCGGGATGAAGAAGCGTTTATCGAGGATGTGCATGGCTTGCTCCGTCCGGATGGCCAGTTGATCATTCATGTCAACCGGTTGAAGCGTGGTTCCCTGATCAATACCTTGCGTGATTTGCTGGGCTTTTCCCCGGAGGAAACGGGACGTTTCCGGGCCGGTTATACGGAATCGGACCTGTTCCGGGTACTCAAGCACGGGTTTGATGTGCATGCGATGCGGTCCTATTCGCGGTTTTTGGTGGAATTTGTCGATGTATGGGTCCGTTTTGCGGTGCGGCGCCAGGGGGGGGAAGGCCCCGTGTCCGAGGGGAGTGTTGCCCGTATCCAGCGGGTATACCGGCTGGCGGCCTTCTTTTACTGGCTCGCCTACCAGGTGGATGTGTTTCTCTTCTTTAACAAGGGGTTCCGGCTGGTGGCGAGTGCCAAGCGGCGTGCCTGGCGGCCGCGTAATGCGCCGATTCTGGTGGATGGCCGTTCGATAAGCGAGGCCGTGTTAAGCCGGGCGGAAGACTGATTTCGGTAATGAGGCTTGACGTCGGCGGGTAACCTGCTAACGTGACCGGCCTTTTGGCATGCGGCAGAAAGCCGTAAAGACGGGATAGGCATGAAGCGCACATATCAACCTTCGAAAACCAAGCGCCGGCGTCGTTGCGGGTTTCGTGCCCGCATGAAGACGGCCGATGGCCGTGAAGTGATCAATCGGCGTCGCCGTAAGGGTCGTGTCCGGCTATCCGCCTAGGGATAGAACGCCGGTTCGGAGTCCGCACATGGACAGGACGGAATCACGGTCGTGTCCGGATGGAGCCGACAAGGCGATCCGGACAGAACCGTTTCCGGATTGCCGTTTGGGCCCGGATCGCCGTCTTATCAGCACCCTTCGGTTTGCCGAGGCATTTGCACAGGGGCAACGTGTCGCCGGACGATACCAGGTGATGTGGTTGCGTTCCGGTGAGGGGGCTTCGTTGCGGCTGGGGGTTGTGACCAGCCGGCGTGCCTTGCGACGCGCGGTGGACCGCGTGCGGGCCCGGCGTCTCATCCGGGAAGCCTTTCGCCGCAACCGGTGGCGGATGTCCGGTGCGCAGGATGTGGTGCTGGTGGCACGGTCGGCGATCCTTGACGGCGATTATTCCGGCGTTGAACAGGATCTGTTGAAGTTGGCGATGCGGGCCGGGCTGATGGCACACGAGCCCCGGAAGGAAGACGTCGCATGATCGGCCGGCTGGTCATGGCGCTGATCCGGGTGTACCAGCGGTGTGTGTCGCCCTGGTTTGGACCGTGTTGCCGGTTTTATCCGTCGTGTTCGGAATACATGCGGCTGGCAATCGCTCGACATGGTTGCGGACGCGGATTGTGGATGGGAATTTGCCGGTTGTTGAAGTGCCATCCGTTTCACCCCGGTGGGGTGGACCTGGTGCCGGGAACCGGTCCGACTGGAAGGGAAACGGGATGAACAAGACGGAAACCACCATTGTTGTACTGTTGTTCGTGGTGTTGATGGCCTGGTTTTATTTCCAGTCCATCTTCCAGGCCCCGCCGCAGGCGGCTCCTGAATCGTTGCCCCTGGTCCCGGAATCGGTTGAACCAGTGGATGGGAATCCGGACCTTACGCCACCGGTCCTGCAGACGCCGCAAGTCCGTGAACCCACCCTTGAACCCGTGGCCGATGAAGCCGGGGAACGGTTGCCCGAACAACTGGCCGAGTTGGCCAATTCCGACATGCGGCTGACCCTGACCTCGTGGGGGGGCGCCATCAAGTCCGTCGAGCTGTCCGCCTACCGGTCCCTGCTGGCGGCAGACAGCTCACCGGTTGAACTGGATTTTTCGGCAAGTCCGGCCCTGTCATACGAGGGGATCCCCGGCCTGACGGCCGGACAGGATTTCGATCTGGCCGTGAACGACAATGGCCTGGAAGCCGAGGTGTCGCGACGGACGGCCGGCGGGCTTGTCTTTCGCCGGACCATCCGGATCGAGCCGTCGGGTTACCGGGTGGCGATCATGGACCATTTCCGGAATGCCTCCGGTGAAGTAGTGAAACTTCCCTCCAGTGGATGGGTGATGGGGGCCATGCGGTTGATGGAGCAGGGGTCATCGGACAAGGTGGCCTACCTGGGGATTGATACGCTCGCGGATGCGGGGGGCAAGGGTGTCGAGCATTGGAGCGGTAAGATACCGGCATGGTTCGGGAATAAAGGGTCCATGCTTTCCTGCCGGAGCATGCCGGTACACGGGATGGCGACTTCGGTCACGGAGCGTGCCGGAACCGCGATGGCCTGGGCGGCGGTTAAAAACAAGTTTTTCGTACAGATCCTGGCCCCTGCGAAGGCCGCTTCGGATCTCGAGATGCGGGCGGTTCGAAAGACCGGCCCTGAGGCTGCCTTTGCCCTCGACGCCGTATCGGCTGCGCTGATGTGGCCGGAACAGGCATTGGCTGCCGATGAGATCGTGGTGCGTGAGGCCGCGTATTATGTCGGGCCCAAGCTCCTGCATGCCGTCAGCCAGTTGGGCCAGCACCAGGACGAGATCATGGAGTTCGGGTTCTTCAAGCCGGTGTGCAAGCTGCTGTTACCGCTGCTCAACGGCATTCATCAGCGGGTGGGCAATTACGGGGTGGCCATCATCCTGCTGACGATCCTGGTGAAGGTGTTGTTCTGGCCGATCACCCGCAAAAGCACCGAGAGCATGAAGAAGATGCAGGCGATCCAGCCGGAAGTTGCCGCGGTCCGCGAGAAGTTCAAGGACAAGCCGGAGAAGATGAACCAGGAAGTGATGGCCTTGTACAAGAAACACAAGGTGAATCCCGTTTCCGGGTGCCTGCCGATGCTGGTCCAGATCCCGGTATTCATTGCCCTGTTCACCGTGCTGCGCAGTGCGGTTGAACTCCGGTTTGCCGATTTTCTGTGGATCCGCGACCTCAGCGAGCCGGAAAACCTGCTGGCCAATGTGCTGCCGATTCCCCTGAACATCCTGCCGCTCCTGATGACCGTAACCATGGTCTGGCAACAGACCCTGACCCCGACCGGTGGTGATCCCCAGCAGAAGAAGATGATGACCATCATGTCGGTGGTCATGATGTTCCTGTTCTACAAGATGGCCTCGGCCCTGGTGTTGTACTGGACGGTGAGCCAGGCGATATCGATCGGCGCCATCCTGATCCAGCGCTGGCGTCAAAGCCGGGTGGAACTGAAACCGGCGTGAAGCAGGGGCGGTGCCGTCTCTTCTGGAGCCGGATCGCCTGCCGGTGGATCAGTCGGATTCGGGTTTGGATTCCCGGTTGAGCAGGCATTCCACGGCCAGTTCGGGCCGGCGTTGTTCGTGGACCATGGCGTACACCTGGTCGGTGATGGGAACCTCCACGCCTGTCTGACGTGCCAGATCCCGGGCCGCTTCACAATTCCACGCCCCCTCGACCGCCTGATGGGTGGATGCCAGTATGTCCGAGGCGGATTCCCCCCGGCCGATCCGTTCGCCAAAACCCCGGTTGCGGCTGTGGCGGCTGGTGCAGGTTACGATCAGGTCGCCCATGCCCGACAACCCGGAAAAGGTCGATGCCCGGGCGCCCAAGGCGCATCCGAGGCGGGTCATTTCCGCCAGGCCGCGCGCGATCAGGGCGGCCCGGGTGTTGTCGCCGAACCCCAGCCCGTCGCTGACTCCGACCGCCACGGCAATCACGTTCTTGAGGGCTCCGCCGAGTTCCACACCCCGGATGTCCGTGGAGGTGTAAACCCGGAACCTGCCGGCTGAGAAAAGGTCCTGGAAGAAACGGGCATCATCCGGGTTGACGGCTGCGACCGTGACAGCGGTCGGGATGCTGCGGGCCACTTCCTCCGCATGGCTGGGTCCCGACAGGGCTGCCACGGACCGGCCTTCGAGGGTCCCGGCGGCCACTTCGGTCATGCGCTGGTGGGTGGTCCGGTCCAGCCCCTTGGCCACGCTGATGAGCCGGCAGGTTGCCGGCAGACAATCACGGAATCCGGCAATGGTATCGCGGAAATAGCGTGTTGGAACCGCGAGGACAGCCGCATCGATGCCGGCTGTTGCCGCCGTCCGGTCAGCCGTGATGTCAAGGTCTCCGGGCAGGGGAACCCCGGGAAGAAAGGCCTTGTTCTCATGATCCTTCCGCAACAAGTCGAGTGCATCCGGGAAGGGGCCCCACAGGCGGACCCGGTGCCCGTTGCCGAGCAGGACCAGTGCCAGAGCGGTGCCCCAGGCGCCGTCGCCTATGACCAGGATGGTGGATGGTTTCATGACGGGGATGATCCGGTGGATGGTTGTTTACGGGAGAAGTTAAAACGATGCTCGGTACCGTTGAGCAGGCGCCGGATATTGGTGTGGTGCCGGAGAATGACCAGGGCGGCCAGTCCGGTCAATACGGCCGGCAGGATGATTCCGTCGGCACGGTACCACCACCAGGATGCTCCGGCGAATGCGAGTGCGGCGCCGATGGAAGCCATCGATACATACCGGCCCAGGAGGAACAGGATGATCCAGGCGGCTACGCCCACCAGGATGGCCCATGGTGCGATACCGACCAGGGCTCCGGTTCCGGTGGCCACACCCTTGCCGCCTTTAAAGCGGAGGAACACCGGCCAGTTGTGCCCCGCGATGGCGCAGGCGGCGCATGCCAGGCCCAGGAGGGGGTGGGGGATGTGGCCGGTGATCGACACCAATCCGGGGAACCCCAGCGCCGGAATCAGCCCCTTGAGGAAATCCAGCACGAAAGTCAGGATTCCCCAGGCCTTGCCGACGCTCCGGAAGACGTTGGTGGCGCCGATATTGCAGCTGCCGACGGTGCGGATGTCAATGCCGCGGCAGCGGGCCACCAACAGACCAAAGGGAATCGAGCCAAGCAGGTAGGCGGCCCCGGCTGCGGTCAGCCCGATGGCAGTCGATCCGTGCACGATTACTCTTCCTCTTCCTCGGGGAGATTTTCCTCGTACCGGTAGATGTCCATCAGCCGCTCCACATGCCGCATGTCATCGGGTTTCATGCGGATCAACCAGCCTTCGCCGTAGGGGTCTTCGTTCACGATTTCAGGGTTGCTGAGCAGTTCGGTGTTGATTTCCGTGATCGTCCCGGCAACCGGGGCCCGCATGTCGTGGCTGGTCCGCAGGGATTCAATGACGCAGACATCCTCACGTTTTTCGTAATGGTGGTGTTCGTCCGGTTCCGGCAGTTCGATGTTGGTGATATCGGCAAGCAGGGCCTGGGCATAATCGGTTATGCCGACAATGATCGTTTTGCCTTCAACCCGCACCCACTCATGGGATGAGGTGTACTTGAGTTCGGACGGATCACTCATGGTGGCTCCAATCATGTTGTTCAACCTGCCAACCGTATCGGCAGGCGCAAGTCGCCTGTCCTATTGCATGATCATCCGTAACCGTCAAGCGGCTTTTTGGAAAAAAATCAACCATCCGGATTTTTACGGTCCGGTGCGGACCAACGGAAAGCCCGGGGCAGGCGCGGGAACGGGTTTTCATTGCGCGTAAGTGCAATTCACCGGGTTGCATTGCAAAATTATTATGCTATAAGGTTTTCTGCATTTATTTTGTGCGTCAGCTTTCTGGAGGGAGACACATGAGCTATCGGCCCCAGGTTTGTATTGTCGGCGGTGGAATGATCACGCAGGTGCAGATCCTGCCTTCCCTGTACCAGCTTCAACGGCTGGGCGTGGTGGGGGATATCCATATCTGCGCGTTGAACAGCGCTCCGCTGAAGGTGCTGGCCGCCGACCCGATGCTGGCCAAGGCGTTTCCCGGCCAGTCGTTCGTGGCGCACCCGGCGTTGACCACCGATCCCAAGGTCATGCAACCGGATGCTTTCAAGGAGGTTATTGCCTCCCTGCCGCCCCACCAGATCGTGGTCGTGGCGGTGCCGGACCAGATGCACAATGGGGTGATCCAGAAGGCGCTGCAGCATGACCAGCATATCTGCTGCGTGAAACCGCTGGTGCTCAAGCACAACGAGGCGGAGGTCGTGGCGCGCGAGGCGCGCCGCCGGGGACTGGTGGTGGGCATTGAATACCACAAGCGATTTGATGACCGGTACCTCATTGCACGCCGGCAATACCGTGCCGGCCGGTTCGGCGAGTTCCGGATCGGACAGGCCAGTCTGCTCGAGTGCTGGTATTACCGGCATTCCAATTTCCAGAACTGGTGCACCTGCGAGAACTCCGACATGTTTTCCTATATCGCCTGCCATTACATCGACCTGGTGGCGTTCATCACGGGTCTCCGGCCCACGGCGGTATCGGTCTACGGCATCAAGGACCGGTATCCCAACGGGCGGGAAGGTTATCTCTGGACCGATGGCCGCGTGATCTGGGAGAACGGCGCCTGCCTGAACGTGCAGAATGCGCTGGGTTACCCCGACGAGGGACCCGGCGGCAATTTCCAGGGCATCCGGTTGTATGGATCCAAGGGCGACCAGGGCACGATGATCGTCCACAATGACCAATACCGCGGCGTGGAACATGCCTACACGGAAAAGGGAACCGACCCGGGCGATACCCGGTATGCCCAGCCCAATCCCGATTATTTCCAGTACGTGGATGTCGGTGGTGCGGGACTCAAGCCGGTGGGTTACGGGTTCCGCTCGATCGAATACATTGTCCGACGTATCGGGGATTGCATGGAGGAGGTGGGATCGCGCGGTGCGAAAGAGGCCCTGTCGATCCGCCAGCGGTTCCTGGACCGGGTGGATGAGGAAGGCATCATGGCCACTCCCCGCAACAGCGCGTATAACGAGCTGGTGATGGAAGCCGGCCGGATGTCCATCCTCAATGAAGGACGTGAAGTGTCCATTCAATACGGCCGCAAGGCCGGTATCAAGTTCCGGACTTACCGCCGGTAAAGCCGGGTTACCACAACCAACAGGAGACGATGATCATGGCCAGGGAATTTCCGCTCAAACCGATCCGTATTCAACCGGTCAAAACCCGTTATCGCCGCGTGAAGGGGCCCATTCCCAATGCGGAAACCATCCGCTTGATCAAGCAGTTGCGCCAGGCTGAACCCATCAGCATGCGCGGGCAGGCGCCGTTGATCTGGGACCATTCCAAGGGGTTCTCCGTCTGCGACGCCTACGGCAACCAGTGGCTGGATTTCTCCTCCGGCGTGCTGATCACCAATGCCGGGCACAGTCATCCGGCCATTGTGAAGGCCATTGTTAACCAGGCGCAGAAACCGCTGCTCACCACGTACTGTTTCCCGAACCGGCCGCGCATTGAACTGGCGCAGAAACTCATCAAGGTTGCCCCGGCGCCCCTGAAGAAGGTGTTCCTTCTCAGCACCGGGTCGGAAGGCCTGGAGTGCGTGTTGAAGCTCATGCGGACCTACGGGGTGCGGAAATTCGGTCCCCGCAAGAAGGTCATCATCACGTTCATGCGCGCGTTTCACGGGCGCACGCTCGGGTCCCAGCAGTTGGGCGGGATCCCGGCCGGCAAGGCGTGGATCCAGAACCTGGACCCCGACATCCGACAGGTGAATTTTCCCGACGGGTTCCGGAACAAGGACACGAGTTTCGCGGGATTCGAAAAGGCGTTGAAACAGATGAAGATCCGGCCGGACACCGTGGCCGGGGTGGTCACCGAGACCTACCAGGGTGGTGGCACGAGTTTCCTGCCCAAGGCCTATGCCCAGGCGCTGCGGAAATGGTGCAACCGGCATGGCGCCCTGTTGTGTTTCGATGAAGTGCAGGCCGGGTTTGGCCGATGTGGCCGCATGTGGGGATTTGAACACTATGGTGTGATCCCGGACCTGTTCTGCATGGGCAAGGGGATCAGCAGTTCCCTGCCGATCAGCGGCGTCATCGGGCGGCCGGACGTTATGGATCTGTATGGACCGAACGAGATGACCAGCACCCATTCGGGCAATCCCGTCTGTGCGGCGGCCGCGTGCGCCAGCCTGGACGTGATCATCAAGGAAAAGCTCGTGCAGAACTCGGCGAAGGTCGGCGCAATCCTGCAGGCGGAACTGGATGCCATCAAGGCGGCTTTTCCGTTGGTTATCGCGGCGCGTCACGGGATGGGACTGGTGGCCGGCATGCACATGGTCAAGCCGGGCACCGAGGAGCCTGATGGCGACCTGGCCTGGGAAATCGTCTACCGCTGTTATCTCCAGGGACTGCTCATGTTCGCACCGGTTGGTTTTGGCGGGGCGACGGTGAAGATTGCGCCGCCGTTGTGCATCACGGCCGATGCCGTCCGCGAAGGTTGCGCGGTCATCCGCAAGACCATCGCCGGGCTGGTTGGCTGAGCGATAAACAGATCCAGGCGCAGGATGGCGGCACGCCTGCCTGCGGTCGAACCGGCGAAGGGCTGTCTCGGCGGTTCCCTTGGTGGACCGCGTTGTCCCTAACGCGGTCTCCCTTCAATCTGACGCCGTTAGGGACCCTGCTTCGCTCAGAAGCTACGCAGAGCAGGCGTCTTGCCCTTCCACTGAGCGGAGCCCATTCCGCGGAGATGGAGCCGCGGATGCCCACAGATCTGCGCTGATGGCGAATAATAAAAGACCCCAATAATCTCTTGCCAACACGGCATCTTCATTCGTAGGGTGAAATATCCTCGGTTCCGGTATCGTGCATAAGCGGCGGACACGGAATGTGACTACCTGTCGGAGTTGGTTCTGGCTAGGCGCTGAATAATTATCTCCATGAATATTTCTGAATATTATTCTTGCAATCACAAACGGAATCTGGTTTTTTAAAAATAAGGGCTGGGAACGGGATGAATTCTTTAGAACAATCTGCCGGATGTTTGGTTTGGTATGAAACCTGCACTCACTCACTCACTCACTCACTCACTCACTCACTCACTTCCTGACCCTCTAAAGCCTTTTCTCGGGTTTTGGATTGTCCAGAGCGCGCTGCTCCTGCTTGTCGCTTCTGTTCCCTGTCTGGCCGACTCCACCAACGCATGGGTCTCCCGTCCGGTAGGTGTTATTCAGATACAGGTACCGGAACAATCCTTCCAACTGGTCTCCACACCCTTCGATGCTTTTGACCCGTCCCCGGACGCCCTGCTGGCCGGACAACTGACAGGGTCCACGAACGAGGCCACGGCCGACCGGCTGCTGAAGTGGGATCCCCGCATTCCCGGCTACCTGTCGGCATTCAAGGCCGACGGGACCGGTTTGGCTGATATTGACGGCAAATGGTTCACGGGCTTTGATTCACTGCTTCCTGCCGACCTGACCGTTGAGCCGGGCGAAGGATTCTTCATTCAGAATCGTCAGAACGAAGCCCAATCCGTCTTTCTGGCCGGCAAAGTCACGCTGGATGCCGCCCATACACTGGTATTGGAGCCTCCGCTGAGCCTGTTTGGCTCGCCATATCTGGCCGGAAGAGAACCGGTAACGCCGGAGCCCTCCGACCGTATTCTCGATGCTCACGGGGAACCGGGTCCGCTGCAGACCGGTAAAGGATACTGGTATCATCGGCAATCGGATGAGACGCTGGTCTGGACGCACGTGCGGCCCTATGCCGATCCGTTCCCCCCGGAAGGGAGCCTGCCTGACATTGAGGGTCTTCATGTCACTCAAGACCGGGATGTGACGCTCTCCATCCGGTGTACCGGAGACCGGCTGGATATATTCTACAAGGACCTGAGCCCCGCGACTCCGCTGGTCACGGAGACCGGCTGGCTGGCCGCCGCGCTGGATGTCCCGGTAAAAGACGGCCTGCTGCTGGAATGGACTGACCGGGGCGGTCCGGGCCGCCAGACCGTGCGCGAAGTCTTCGGGCGCTGTTATCTTGCCGCCCGTGCGGATATTGACTTGGACGGCAACGGTATACCCGATGCCCGGGAGCGGTTTTTGTTTACTGACGGCGTGTGCGATGCCGGCCCAGTGGTGCGCGAGCGGGGATGTTTGACTGGCCGTGGAGGGGATGCCGGTCAAGCACACCAGTCGGTTGCCTCCGTACGCAAGGGGAAGGTCATCTATGTGGATGCCGCGAAAGGCGATGACGGGAACCACGGATTCGTATCAGCGGCAGCAGGCGCCGATGGTCCCAAGAGGACGATCCGTGCGGCGTTGCGGGTAGCGGAGCCGGGGGACACCATTTCTGTTGCCGGTGGGGTTTATAATGAAAGCATTCAAGTGTCTGGAGTGAAGCTGACTTCGCGAGGAAGGGTTGTTCTGCGTTAGCCTGCTGAGGGGAAGTGCAATGACATCAGGAATTGCCTGTTCAAGGAGGAAAGTTCAATGAAGAAACAGATCAGGTTGTGCCTGAATTTGCTGTTTCTGATGGCCTGTGGGTCGGTATTGGCTGAAATAGAAACGGATATTGTCATCGCGACCAACATGATACGTCAGACATCGGCAAACGGAACTAACTACTTCGCGGGGAAAGTGGGAGTGGGGACCAGCGAACCGGCGGCGAAGTTTCATGTGGTGGGTAATTCACAGGTTGATGGCGCCATGACGGTGACAGGCGCCATGAAAGTGCCCCGGCAGGGAGATGTTTCCATGGGTGTTTACACCAATGGGGAAGCTGTAGATGGGATATCGGGTGGGGGCGGTGTAACGAATCATGCCAGCCTGAACGGCTTGAGCTGGACCAACAGTGGGCATACCGGGACGTCGGGAAAATATGCAGGCTTTGACACAAGCGGGAATGCCGCCCTGCTGGATGGGGGTGGCGGCGGCGGTGTGGCGATCTCCAACTTGTTCTGGGTTAATAAGAACAACGTGAATCAGGGGTCGGCGGGTGATACCGTTTTCAGCAAGATAACCTTCACCAATGAAGTTTACGATAGTTTTGGGTGGTGGGATGCCCCCAACAGCAGACTAACCGTACAAAAGTCGGCCAAGTATCAATTTACTGCATCTGCGGGGGGAGGAGGCCGTTACGGTTCTACTTATATTTGCCTGAGCTTTTGTGTCAATGGCCAGAAAAAGCAAGTAGGGCCGGATACCATAACTTACAGCACGGGTAATCGCGGAAATCTCGTGAGCTTTGCGCCTATGGATTTGGCCAGCAACGATTATGTCGAAATATACGGGATAATCAATGACTCCTATTCGAGCGGATATATTCTTGGGAATGTCACAAACACTTGGTTTGCGGGGTGGATCTATAACCAGTGAGCGGAGAAAAACATGAAAAGGATTCTGGTAATCATGGTCACAATGTGGGGGCTGGTTGGCGCTGCGCATGCACAGGCCAATCTGGCCTGGTGCCTGGAGTACATGACCCGGGATTATCCCGGATCAACGTGGTTGCTGCAGGATGACGGGGCGGGGGTTTATATCCGTGAGTGGCATTCGGCATTGGCGAAACCTGAGCAGGGGCAGGTAGAGGCTGTGTGGCCGGAGGCGCAAGCGTGGAAAACGGACCAAATCCGGAGTGCCCAGGCCGATTTTGAGAGGTGGGACCGGAAAGAACTGGTGGCCTTGGTGAAGCTGTTGGTCAAGGAAATCAATATTCTGCGGCAGAATGCAGGATTACCTGAGCGGACCGCCAGCGATGTGAAGCAGGCGCTCAAGGCGGAATTGTGAATACCGAAATATCCAACGACAGGTTTCTTTGATGATTGATGGTTGTGGAATTTCAAGCGCCATGCGCCGTGCCGGCGCCCGGAGGATCCGCTGGATGCCGGATGCATCGGCTTGCCGGGTTGCCCTGACGGCCGGCTTCCTATTGCTGTCCACGGTTCTCTCGTCCGCGGCTCCGGCCTGGTGGGTCGCCCGCCATGTGACAGACACCAACGCGCCGGTGGCCGACTTTTCGCCCTTGATTGTGGGTCAACTCAAATGGATGGCCACCAATGCCGCCGATGAACTGGAATTGCGTCTGCCCGGCGGGGCCGGCGCTTCGGTGCTGGACCTTATCCGGAATTTCTCCGGCACGGACAACTATGTCACGGTCAATCTTGGGCAGCTTAAGCGCGTGGCCGCGCCGTTCTATGACCGGCTGATTACGGAAGGCTATACCACGGTTTATCCTTGGTCCGGCGCCGATACCACCAATGATTATGCGTTGGCCAATCTGGGACAACTTAAACATCTGTTCAGTTTCGATTTGACGGGCGATCAGGATGCCGATGGTCTGCCCGATTGGTGGGAAATCCGCTACTTCAACAGCATCACCAACGAAGGCGCCGGCGGTGACTTCGACGCCGATGGACTGGTCAATACGGCAGAATATTGGCACGCCACCAGTCCCATCCTGTGGGATACCGATGATGACGGGTTTTCTGACAAGGAAGAGCTGGATGCCGGAACGGACCCGCTCGATCCGGCATCCATTCCCTCCGCGGACCTCTCGGGTACGGTGAGTTACAGCGGGGCACAAACCGGGCTCATCCGGGTTCTGGCCGCCACGACATCGAATGCATGGACTGCGGCCGGCAGCACGACGCTTGCCGCTCCCGGTGTCTACAGCATCACGAGCACTCCAACCTTGTGCAGCTACTGGATCCGGGCCTACCGGGACCGGAATGGTGACGGCACGAACAACGCTGGCGAAGCCTGGGGTGATTACACGAATAACCCGATTTACCTGACCAACAACGTTACGGGTGCGCATATCACACTTACTGACCCAGATACGGATGAGGATGGATTGTTCGATTACGTGGAGACGGGAACCGGCGTCTTTGTCAGCCCGTCGGACACGGGGACCGACCCGAACGACCCCGATAGCGATGATGACGGAGTGGATGACGGAACCGAAGTAGCCAACCGGACTGATCCGAATGATCCGGATCAGGTGGTACCGGGTGTGACGATCATCGCGCCGGCGGGTGGCATTGTCTTGGAGCAACTGCCATAAAGGGCAAAGAATGAAGTCGTTTGCCGATAGAGCAAAACATGCCATATGGGTCTGTCTACTGTTTTTCTCCGCTACAGCTACCTGCTTCTTCGCGGAGGCGAACCAAGGACGTATTGTGTGTGTGGGGGTTGATCCAAATGTAGCGTCGTCAGCGGCGTGGTTGGGGACTGTCTGGGAATGGACCGATCCTGAACCTCTATGGCAACTGGGAGCAAAACAGGGGTTACTGGCGGGGAGACTTGAATGTTTAGCTATCCCGGGAACAAACACGTATACCTATACAGCATATGTGAACCGTTTCTGGGAGTCGTGGGCGAGGTCTGATCCGCCGAATAATGGCGATAATCCCCAAGGCACATACCTATGGTATTTCGATTATTTTCGTGCCAACGGCCAGATCGAATTGGAAATGTGGGCCTGTGATCAGGAAAAGCCCATCCCTGAAAATATCTTAACGATAGACCCCATCAATATGATTGATGGGGCGATGACCTATGACACTACCGATCTCCAGATACCTTGTCCGGGGTTGGATCTCTTGTTCAGTCGTTCTTATAATAGCGGTTTCGTATATACGAACGGGGTCTTAGGACCCCGCTGGATTCATGGTTATGATTGGGCCGCACAGTCGTTTTTTTTCAAGACCAATGACATAGTTTATACTAATTATTTAGCGGTGCGGAGAGGTGCCTCCTCCATTCTGACCATCCCTCGATATTCATATACCCCGGATCGCTGGCGAGGAAAACAGCAGTCGGGCTGGGAAGCGGAACGACTAACGAATAACTGGGTTCGATTACTTGTCAACAGACGCCTGGCCTATCGATTTGATGAAACCGGAAGATTCATGGATGTCTCGAACTTCTATGGCAATGCTCTGACGTGTACATACACAAATTTACCCGTCTCGAATTTGTTGGCCAAGGTTGGACACAATAACGGGCAGTTCCTTGCATTTGAATATTTGACGAACGGTCTCCTGTCAAAAGTCACGACATCCGACACCAATTTCTATATGTCTTATCAGTACAGCGGCAGCGGAGAGCTGACGAATGCTGTCCGTCACACGGCTGAATTTAGTAGCCGTGTTGCTTACCGATATGCTGCAGGCAGCTCCCACTGCATCACCCAGTATGTTAATGCGCTCAATCACCGGTTTAATTATGGGTATGATCCCACCACGTGGCGATGCACCAATTCGGTG
>MHBQ01000169.1 GCA_001803315.1 Lentisphaerae bacterium RIFOXYC12_FULL_60_16 | reverse complement strand
AACATCGAACAGCGAACAAGGAACACGGAACGCACAAGGATAAGGAAAGATGACCGTTGGGCGTTCCGTGTTCGCTGTTGAGTGTTCAGAAGCGAGTATTCAGTTGGACTGAACACTGAATACTCGCCTTGATGGGGAGGCTCGGCAGGGACCCTGCTTCGCCAAGGCTTCGCAGGGCCGGCACCTCGCCCTACCTTGGGATGACAAGTCGTGGAATTTGGAATTTGTGATTTTGGGTGGTGGTGATACAGTCCGATGGCGATGACGTGCATGATGAACCAGGCGGGTGGCCGGATGCCGGGACGGGGACGGGTGGGGGTCCTTCGCGTCCTGCTTTTATCCGTATGGCTGGCTGGAGCGGTTTGCGTGCAGGCCGGCAAGGTGGTGCTGCAGATCCGGGCGGGCAATCCCCTGGAAAAGCCGCAGAAGGTGATGATCCGTTCGGCGCTGCCTTCCCGGATCGGCACCAACGACATCCTGTCCACGGCCGGACTCGATCTCGGGTATGATGTGCGCGAGAATGTCTTTTATGTGCACCAGGAGATCGAGCTGGGAGCCAAGGAGACGCGCCTGTTCGAGGTCCAGTTGCGCGATATCTGGGAGATTCCGGCGGCTGAGATGGCCCGGTTCCGGGAGTGGGCCGTAACGCTGACCAGCAGGCTGTCCGCGTCGGAATATGCGGAAGAGGCGTCGGGTCTGCAGGCCGGGCTGGCGCAGGCGCTGGACCGGATCGAGACGTTGCAGAAGGAGCATGCCATCAAGCCGGGCGCCTCGCCGGCGGCGCACATCCAGGCGTACGAGACCGCGTTGCAGGTGATGCAGGAAGTCCGGCAGGATGTGGGGCATCTCGAGAACCTGGTGATGGCCACGGGGCAGGATCCGGGCCAGCTGATCGGCGATGTGCAGAATGCGCCTCCTCCCCGGCGGGACATCAAGCTCAAGCCGGAGGATTACCGGACGGTGATCATCCGGATCCAGGTGCGCAACCCCTCGCCGACGGACCGGCGGAAGGCGCCGGTGATCCGGGACCTGCCGGTGGAAGTCCGGCCGGACGACATTTTGGATGCCGGCGGGTTGCAGGTACGGACGGATCCCCTGCGCGGCATCTGCACGGTGTTCCAGGACAATGTCGAGGTTCCGCCCAATGAATCGGTTACCTTCAATGTGCGGATCCGGGACCGGTGGAACATCAACGGTCCGCGGATCCGGGAATTGGACGTGCGTGCGTCCAACCTGGTGGCGCGGATTGCCGTGAAGGAAAAGTTCGGCACGGTTGAGACCGCATTGCAAACCATACGGGCTGATCTGCAAGCCATTGCCGGCGAACCGGTTCCGCAGGTTCTGAATGAGCGTTATGTCGCTTTTTTCCGTGAACAGGCGATGCGCGTGGATGCGGTGGAAGTGCGGTTGAACCGGATTGATGCCTCGTTGCGGGCGATTGACAAGACCAGCAAGTTCGGTTTTGACAAGGTCAAGGCGCCGAGCGCCAAGACCACCTGGATCATCATATACATTATCCTTGGCTTCCTGGCGTTGATGAGCCTACTATTCTTCCTCCGGTGGTACGGCCGGTCTGGGGCCGAGAAGCTGGACGGTGGCCAGGAGCCGAAATCCGGTTGACGGGTTTCTTCGCTATACCGGCTGTCCGGCCGGTTGTTTTTGCGGATGTGTGACCTATGGCGCTTAAGATCAACCTTTTAAAGCTCAAGGAATACGGCCGCGTGGCGGAAATCCGCCAGGACGTGGTGAACGTGACCGGGCTGACCAACTGCATGTACGGGCAGTTGGTGAAGATCGGTGAGGCCTCCAAGGGGACCATTGTCGGGTTTGATGCCGACTATGTGCTGGTGTTGCTGGTCAAGCAGGGGGCCCCGATCAAGCCGGGGGATGCGGTGACCACGACCATGGATGATTTCCGGGTGCCGGTGGGGGATGGGTTCGTGGGGCGGCGGTTGAATGCGCTGGCCGAGCCCGTGGATAACGGCGGGCCGATCCGGGAGGATGCCACGCTGCCCATTTTCGGCAAGGCGCCGTCGGTGCTGGAGCGGGTGCCGTTGGAAGAGGTGATGGCCACGGGCACCAAGATCGTGGACATGATGAAGCCCGTGGGCAAGGGCCAGCGGATGCTGATCATCGGGGACCGGATGACCGGCAAGACCACGGTGGGGGTGGACGCGATCGTCAACCAGCGCGGCAAGCACGTGATCTGCATCTACTGCTGCATCGGCAAGGCCGAGGCGGCGCTGGCCAAGGTGACGGAGGTGTTCGACCAGACCCACGCGTGGGACTACACGATGGTGGTGGCGGCGACGGCGTCGGACCCGATGGGCCAGCAGTACCTGGTGCCGTACGTGGCGACGAGCCTGGGCGAGTATTTCATGTATACCAAGCAGCGCGACGTGCTGATGGTGTTCGACGATTTCACCAAGCATGCGTGGGCCTACCGGCAGATCTCCCTGCTGCTTGAGCGGGCGCCGGGCCGGGACGCCTATCCCGGTGATATCTTCTACATCCACTCGCAGCTGGTTGAGCGGGCAGGCAAGCTGAACCAGGCGCGGGGCGGCGGTTCCATGACGCACCTGCCGATCGTCGAGACCCAGCAGGGGGACGTGGCGGGGTACATCCCGTCGAACATCATTTCCATGACCGACGGGCAGATCTACATGAGCACCCCGCTGTTCAGCGAGGGGTTCAAACCGGCCATTGACATGGGGTTGTCGGTCTCGCGTATCGGCAACAAGGTGCAGTGGCCGGCCATGCGCAAGATGACCGGCATGCTCCAGCTCGAGTTCGTGCGCTACAAGGAACTGGAGAAGCTGACGCGGATCAAGGCCGGCATGTCGGCGGATGTCGAGAAGCGCCTGAAGCGGGGACGGGTGGTGGAGGAACTGCTCAAGCAGGACGCCAACCATCCGATCGACATGGAGGACCAGGTGCTGACGCTGTTCGCGTTCCAGAACAAGTTTTTGGAGGGCGTCGAGCCGGTGGACGTGAAGCCGACCATCGAGCGGATGCTCAAGTATATTAAGACCCAGCGGGCGGACCTGGTGGACGCCCTGATCAAGACCCAGCGGATGACCGATGAAATCAAGGAGGGCCTCAATGAGCAGCTTACGAGGTTCCGCGATACCGCTGTTTAAGATGAAGGTGTCCGAGAAGGGCAGGATCAAGGACATCAAGGAGATCATTGTCCGCATCACCGGTCTGCCCTCCTGCCTGAACGGGCAGATCGTGGACCTCGGCGAGGGGGTCAAGGGCATCATCATGGGGTTTGACGAGGAGGACGTGCTGGCCCTGGTGCTGGGCGATCCGGGGCGGCTGCGCATGGGGCGCGAGGTGATCGGCATCAACGAACCGTTCCAGGTGCCGGTGGGCGAGGGGTATCTGGGCCGGATCATCACGGCGCTGGGGGTGACCTGCGACCAGAAGGGGGACGTGGAGCCGTCCGGGTACGCGCCGGTCTTCTACTCCTCGCCGTCGATCACGGCGCGGGAACCGCTCAATACCTTCCTGCCCTGCGGCACCAAGATCATGGACATCATGTTCCCGCTGACGCAGGGCCAGCGCCAGCTGATCCTGGGGGACCGGATGACGGGCAAGACGGTGGTGGCCCTGGACGCGATCATCAGCCAGCGCGGCCGGGACGTGGTGTGCATCTACTGCTGCGTGGGCAAGTCGTTGTCGGGCCTGGAGAAGGTCATGGGCGCCCTGCATGAGGGTGAGGCGCTGGACTACAGCGTGATCATGGCGGCCACCGACAGTTCGCCGGTGGGCGAGCAGTACCTGATTCCGTTTGCCGCGGCGTCGATGGGCAACTATTTCGCCCAGCGGGGGCGCAACGTGCTGATCGTGTTCGACGACCTGACCAAGCATGCGTGGGCGTACCGCCAGCTGTCGCTGCTGCTGGAACGGCCGCCGGGCCGGGAGGCCTATCCGGGCGACATTTTCTACGTGCAGACCCAGCTGATGGAGCGGGCGGGGAACTTCAGCAAGGAATACGGCGGCGGATCGATGACCTTCCTGGGCATCGCGGAAACCCAGCAGGGAGACCTGACCGGGTACATCCCGTCGAACCTGGCGTCGATGTGCGACGGGCAGGTGGTGTTGAGCAGCACGATTTTTGCCGAGGGGTTCCGGCCGGCCATTGATCTGCTGATGTCGCTGTCGATCGTGGGCGGGCGGGGTCAGCCGCCGATCCTCAAGCAGTTGGGGCGGGGGTTGCGGGCCGACTATGCCCGGTACAGCGAAGTGGTGAAGCTGAGCAAGCTGCAGTCGGGGCTGTCGGGCGAGGCGGAGCGGATTGTCAAGCGCGGGGAGGCGATCCAGTCCATCCTCAAGCAGATGCAGTACCGGCCGGTGCCGCTGGCTGAGCTGGTGATTTTGCTGTACGCGCTGGACCGCGGGTACCTGACGGGGGCCCCGGATGAGGCGCGCGACCGGTTCCGGCAGGATATCGGCGCGTTTGCGCGCGAGCGGGCCAAGGCGTTGTGGGAGACGCTGCTGGCGGGGGGCGAGATGACCGTTACGGTCGAGCAGGGGCTGGATGCGCTGATGAAGGAATACTGCGGGCAGTCGAGCCTGCCGGCGCCGGCGGCGAAGGCGGGAGGATGAGCCGATTCGCCTGACCATACTCAACCCCAAGCACGTGATTTACGAGGGGGAAGCCCGGTCGGTGTTTTTGCCGGGTGACCTGGCGGAATTCGAGATTTTGGACCACCATGCGCCGATCGTGAGTTTGTTGCGGCCGGGCGAGGTGGTGGTGGACTGGAAGACGGCCATCCCGATCAAGCAGGGGATGGTGCGGTTCGACCGGAATGATTGCATGATCCTGGTGGAGGAATAGGCGCGGAAGGCGGCGGGCGGACGTGGAAGGTTTTGTCATATTCCTGGTGATGTTCGTCACGATCATCGGCCCGTCGGCGGTGATCGCGGCGATCGGGTATGCCAGTATCCGGGCGTTGGGGCGCAACCCGTCGGCGGCCGGCAAGATCCTGCAGGCGATGATCATTGCCCTGGTGTTTGCCGAGGCCATCGCGGTGATTGCGCTGCTGATTTTGTTCCAGTTGTTCGGGCGCGGATGAGCCATCCGCGGTCCGGGGGTTTGAAGGGGCCGGCTCCGGCCGGTCCGGTGCGGGAGGGGGTTGAAGGATGCAGACGGTGATGATCCTGGCGCCGATGTTCGGCGCGTTCGTGGTGGTGCTGGTGGTGGCGCTGGTCGTGATCAAGCGTCTGGTGATGGGCGACACGGTCAAGGCCGTGGCGCGCATCCAGCAGGTCGAGGCCGAGGTGCGCAAGAAGGAGGAGGCCATCCGGCGCGAGATCGAGGAGCACGAGAAGGAGTTCACGCGCAAGAAGACGGAGGCCGAGACCGCGCTGCAGCAGCAGAAGGAGGCGTCGGAAAAGGAAGTGGCCGCGCTGCGCGACCAGGTGCTGGGTGACGCCAGGAAGGAGGGCGAGCGGATCCTGTCCCAGGCCAAGCGCAACGAGGAGAAGCTCCGCCAGCAGGTGTTGCAGGAGATGGAAGGCAAGGCCGTCGATTACGGGGCGGAGATGTTCAAGCTGGTGTTCAGCGAGGTGATGAACGAGCACCTCAACCGGCAGTTCATCGGCGAGCTGCTCACGGCCCTCGAGGAGGTCGACGCCGACAGCCTGACCGTGGACGCCGCCGACGTGCAGTTCACCACCAGCCATCCCATGGACCCGGAGCAGAAGCAGCAGATGCAAACCCTGTTGAAGGAGAAGTTCGGCGTCGAGGTGGTCATCCATGAGACGGTGAAACCGGAACTGCTGGGCGGCATCGTGTTCAAGCTGGGCAGCCTGGAGATCGACGGCACGCTGTTGAACCGGTTCCAGGAAGCCATCGTCGAGGTGAAGAAGCACGCGAATGTGTAGGGGGGGGAGCGGGGGAGAGATGCGAGGTGTCAGGTTTCGGGTGTCAGGTCGGAATGGGGGGAGAGCGGGAAGTATTCAGTATTCAGCGGTCAGTGTTCAGTTGATTTGGATGAGAAGAGGGGCATGGCGCATGGGGCAGCGAGCATGGGGGTGTTACGGAATCGAAATCGGGATCGGAACACGATAGCGGGCGATCCCGACTCTCTTTGAGGTCGGGAGATAACGAGTAGGAAATTCCTGAATCGTCCACCATTCTCGTCGTACGCTATCGTCAACCGATTTCGGTGTTCCGGGCGGTATGGGCTTGGCGCCTGCTTTCATCGGCGGTTACCATCCGGTGTTGATGGGCGCCGGGGATGGGTTGTTTAAGGAACCTGTGACATGCAGTTGATGGAATTACGCAAGGAGCTCAAGTTCAATTCCGAGCTGGTGCAGCTGATTGAAACGCTCAAGAACATCGCCGCGAGCCAGTACCACATCCTGGAAAAGGAGAAGGAACGGTTCGACCGGTTCATGGATGCGTTTGCCGAGTTTTTCCGGGTGGTGGATCTGGCGGATGTGGAGAATCCCCTGGTGACGGGGGCGTCGGACATCCTGGGGCTGGTGGTCGTGACGTCGGATTCGGGGTTCATGGGCGGGCTCAACCAGGGGGTGATGCGCCAGGCGATACAGGCCTGCGATGGCCGGACCAACGACCAGGTGGCGCTGGTGGTGATCGGGGACAAGGGGGCCTCGTCCTTCGGCGACCAGGGGCGCACCTTCAAGTTCTTCCAGGGGATCAGCCAGGAAACGATTTATGAGCAGGCGGTGGCGATCAAGGACTACATCGTTCAGGAAGTGCTGGAACGGCGGATGGGACGGGTGGTCGTGGCCTATCCGCGGCCGCTCTCGTTCAGCGCACAGGAGATCCGCCAGATCGACCTGCTGCCGTGCCGCCAGCTGTTCGACCGGGCGCAGGACAGCGAGGTGGCGCGCCGGGTCAAGCAGGAGGGGGTCCTGGCCGAGGCGCGCAAGGTGATCATCGAGTCGTCGTTTGACGACATGGTGAAGTACCTGGCGGGCGTGTGGGTGACGTCCAAGCTCTACGAGGTGTTCGAGGACAGCAAACTGGCGGAATTTTCGGCCCGTGCGATGCACCTGGAAGGAAGCTTCCAGAAGATCCAGAAGGACTTCAAGAAGATCCAGCACCAGTGTTTCAAGGCCACCCACGAGCAGATTGACAAGGGTATGCGCGAGAGTTTTGCCGCCAAGGGCGGCCAGAGGAGACGGAAACGCAAGACGGCCCAGGAGGTCTGACCGGTGGGGTCGGGGCTCACACGCCGTTGGAGGGAATGACCATGGCTGATACTGCAACCGCCGTCGAAAAACCGGCTGTCACGGGCAACAAGGGCAAGGTGGTCTCCGTCCAGGGACCGGTGGTGGACGTGAAGTTCGAGAAGGTCGAGGAGATGCCCGACCTGCATGAGACGATCTTGACCCGCACGTTTGACAAGCGGGAGGTGACCCTGCTGGTGTCCGAGCACCTGGAGGGCAACATTGCCCGGTGCGTGGCGCTGGCCTCCACGTTGAATCTCCAGCGCAACGCCACGGCCATTTCCACCGGCCGGACGCTGACCATCCCGGTGGGCGACGAGCTGTTCGGCCGCATCATCAACGTGATGGGGGACCCCATCGACGGCAAGGGGCCGATCGATACGGGCGGGCGGCGGGCGCCGATCCACCGCGACGTGTCCAAGGTGGCGATGAACGTGGAGAAGCTGGCCGGGGGCAAGACCGAGATCGTCGAGACGGGCATCAAGGTCGTGGACCTGCTGTTCCCCGTGGTGCGGGGCAGCAAGACGGGGGTCATCGGCGGCGCCGGATGCGGCAAGACGGTGCTGATCATGGAGCTGATCCACAATATCGTCGAGGAGCATGACGGGTCGTGCGTGTTCTGCGGCATCGGGGAGCGCATCCGCGAGGGCAACGAGCTGTATTTCGAGTTCGAGCAGGTCGGCATCCTGGACAAGATCATGATGGCATTCGGCCAGATGGACGAGCCGCCGGGCGCGCGGTTCAACATCATCCTGACCGGCATCACGCTGGCGGAATACCTCCAGACCAAGGGCAAGGAAGTGCTGCTGTTCATGGACAACGTGTTCCGGTTCGTGCAGGCGGGCGCGGAGATCTCGACCCTGCTCGGGCGGACCCCGTCGGAAACCGGCTACCAGCCGACGCTCAGTTCGGAAGTGGGCGACGTGCATGAGCGCATCAAGGGCTCGATCTCGGCGTTCGAGGCGGTGTACGTGCCGGCGGACGACATCACCGATCCGGCCGTGGTGGCGATCTTCAGCTACCTGGACGCGGTGATGGTGCTGTCGCGCGAGCGCACGCAACTGGGGCTGTTCCCGGGCATCGACCCGTTGAAGTCATCGTGCTCGAACCTCGATGCGGCGATTGTCGGCCAGCGGCATTTCGACCTGTCGCAGGAACTGCTGCGCGTGCTGACCAAGGCGGAGGAACTGCGCCGGATCGTGGCGGTGATCGGGATCGACGAACTCTCCAAGGGCGATAAAACGACCTACGAACGGGCCCGGAAGCTGACCAACTTCATGACCCAGCCGATGTTCGTGGCCGAGTCGTACACGGGCAAGAAGGGGGAATTCGTGCGGATCGGGCAGACGCTGGACGCGGTGGAGAAGATTCTGGACGGCCGGTGCGATTCGCGGGCCGAGGATGAATTCTACATGATCGGGACCATCGAGTGACGGGAGGCGCCGTGCGACGACTGGAAGACCGGCTGCGTGAAAGCGGCTGCCTGGGCGACGAGGCCCTGGGGCTGGCGCTCCGGCGTGCCGCCGAACGCCGCGTTCCACTGGCCGTGGTGCTGATCGAGGAGCGCCTGGTGGAGGAGGCGGTGCTGCTGCCGATCCTGGCGGCGCACCACGGCCTGGCCCAGGTGTCGCTGGACCAGGTGACGGTGGAGGACCGCGCGATCAAGGCGGTGCCGGCCAAGCTGGCGGCCCATTACGAGATCCTGCCGGTGCGGCTTGACGGGAGCACGCTCACCGTGGCCGTGTGGAATCCGGGGGACAGCCGGGCAGCCGACGATCTCCAGGCCCATCTGGGCCTTGCCGTGGAGCGGGTGCTGGCCGGCCGGCGCGACATCCTGGATGCCTTGCGGCGCTTTTACGGGGTTGGGGCCGGTACCGTGGCGCGCCTGTTATCCGAGGGGGGCGGCGCCGAGATCGAGCGGCGCGGGGAGGATTCGCAGGACCTGGAACAGCAGGCCGGCGACGTGTCGGTGATCCGTCTCGTCAACCAGTTGTTGCAGGAGGCGATCCGGGACCTGGCCACGGACATCCATTTCGAGGCGCGGCGGGACGGGGTGGCGGTGCGGCGCCGGATTGACGGGATCCTGTTCGAGACGCCGGTGCCGAAGGATTTGCGCCTGCTGTACCCGGCCATCGTGTCGCGCATCAAGCTGATGAGCGGGCTGGACATCGTGGAGCGGCGCCTGCCGCAGGACGGCCGGGCGCGCGTCCATCTGGAATCGGCCGAGTATGACCTGCGGGTATCGGTGGTGCCGGCCCAGCACGGCGAGGACGTGGTGGTGCGTATCCTGCCGGCGGTGATGCTGTTTGACCTGGGGCAACTGGGGTTTTCGGCGGCCAACCGGGCGGCGATCGAGGGGTATCTGGCGCGGCCGCACGGGCTGTTGTTCGTGACCGGCCCGACGGGCAGCGGCAAGAGCACGACCCTGTATGCCTGCCTGAGCCGGCTCAACCGGCCGGACCGGAAGGTGATCACCATCGAGGATCCCATTGAGTATGAGCTCCGGGGGCTGACGCAGACGCAGGTGAATCCGCCGATCGGGCTGACCTTCGGGCGCGCCCTGCGCAGCATGCTGCGGCATGATCCCGACGTCATGATGGTCGGCGAGGTGCGGGACCGGGAGACGGCCGAGATCGCCATCCAGGCGGCGATGACCGGGCACCTGGTCCTGAGTACGCTGCATACCAACGATGCCGCGGGCGCGGCGGTGCGGCTGCAGGACATGGGGATCGATCCGTACCTGGTGGTTTCGACGGTGCAGGTGTTCATGGCCCAGCGGCTGGTGCGGACCCTGTGCGTGGAATGCCGGGAACCCGTGGCCGACGCCACCGGGACGCGGTTCCGTGCGCGCGGGTGCAAGGCGTGCCGCCAGACGGGGTACCGGGGACGGGTGGCCATCTGTGAACTGGTGGACCTGGCGGAACCGGTGCGGGCCTGCATCCTGCGGAAGGCGTCGTCGGCGGAGATCCGGCACGAGGCGGACCGGCTCGGGATGGAGACGCTGGCGGTGGACGGCCTGCACAAGGTTGAGGCGGGTGTGACCACGGAGGAGGAAGTCCGCCGGGTCTGTTTGACGTGACCGGGGAACGGAAGACGGAAAACGGCGTCGCGGGAGCTCCGCCCTCCAGGGGAGTTGTGAAATGCGGGACGTGGTGGGAGCGAAGCGCATGGAGGGGCGAACTCCCGTGAGCCCGTCTGGTGATGAAACATAGAAAACGGAAAACGGAAGACGTGCCGTATTTCCGAACCTGAACCATGCCGACATTTGCCTATAAAGCCAAGCAGGGTCCGGACCGGACCGTTGAAGGGGTCCTGACGGCTGATACGCGGGCCGAGGCGCTGTCGCGACTGGATGCGCGGGGACTGATCCCCCTGCGGGTCGAGGTGCATGTGGGCGGAACGGGGCCCGGGCAACGGTTTGCCGCCGGGCGGGTGCGGCACCGGGATGTGACCCTGATTTCGCGGCAACTGGCCAGCCTGCTGCGGTCCGGGGTGCCGATCCTGCGGGCGTTGAACACCATTGCCGCCCAGTCGGAACGGCCGCGGACGCGGGCCCTGGTGGAGTCGCTGGAGGCGCAGGTGCGGGATGGCGCGATGCTGTCGGGCGCCATGGCGCGGTATCCCGGGTTGTTTTCCGACCTGTATCTCGGCATGGTGCGGGCCGGCGAATCGGCCGGCAAGCTGGACGTGGTGCTGGACCGTCTGGCGGACACCCGGGATCACGAGGAGGAAACCCGCCGGCGGGTCCAGGGGGCGATGGCGTATCCCCTGCTGGTGCTCGGGGTGGGCGTGGTGACGGTGCTGGTCCTGCTGGGCTTTTTCCTGCCGCGCGTGGTGGAGTTGTACCGGGATTACCGGATGCTGCCGCTGCCGACCCGCGTGTTGATCGGCTTGAGCCGTGCGGTGGAGGCCACCTGGGGTTGGGTGGTGCTGGGGGTGATCCTGGCGGTGGCCGTGTTCCGGCGTCTGGCGACCGCGGAACGGGGACGGGCCTGGCTGGGGCACCTGGCGCTGGCCATTCCCGGGTTGCGGCGGCTGGTGGTGCAGGTGGATGTGGCGTGTTTTGCCCGGACGTTCGCCCTGCTGCTGAATGCCGGCATTTCACTGGACCGTGCGCTGGCGCTGGCCGGTGACACCCTGCGCAATGCGGTTTTGCGCGACGTCATGGCCGGGGTGCGTGACCGGTCCGTGCGGCAGGGTATTCCGGTTTCGCAGGCGATGCGGTCGGCGCCGCACCTGCCGCTGATGCTGGTGAACATGATTGCCGTGGGCGAGGAAGGCGGGACGGTGGACCAGGCCTTGCTGGAGGTGGCCACCTTCTACGAACAGCAGGTGGAACAGCAAAGCCGGTTGCTGGTGTCGTTGCTGGAGCCGTTATTGATCCTGGTGGTGGGCGGCGTGGTGGGGTTCATCGTGGGGGCCATGCTGCTGCCGATCTTCCAACTGGGGATGGGGCTGTGAGGGTTGCGGCACGAGCGGCCGCAGCGGTTGTGGCGGCCGGGTGGTGCCTGGCGGCCGTTGCCGGCGGGGCGGACGATGCACCGGCCTGGCGCGAACATGCCACCGATCATTTCAGGGTCCTGTTTGTCGGCGAACCGGCGGCGGCAGCCACGTCCGCCGGAACCGCCGCGGAACGCCATTATTCCCGTATTGCGACGGAACTGGGCTTGTCCCGGCCGGGACAGTCCTGGCGGTGGGACCGGCGGGTGGTGATCCGGTTGTATCCGTCGGAGGACGCCTTCCGTGCGGCGACCCGGGCGCCGGAATGGGCGGTGGGCCGTGCCAGTGCCCGGTTGCAGGAGATTGCCTGCTGGGCCGGCCAGGCCGGATGGGAGGAGTCCGTGCTGCCGCACGAGATTACGCATCTGATGTTGCGGGCCTACCTGGGGCAGGAGCCGGACCCGCCGGCCTGGTTCGTCGAGGGTGTGACCCAGTGGATGGAGCCGGACCGGCGCGCGGCCGCGGATGAGGCAGGCCGCTGGGTGCTGCGCGAGGGGCGGTCGGTTCCGGCGGAGCAACTCAACGGGATGGCGGCCCGGGACCTGGCGGATCCGGTTGCGGCGACGGCGTTCTACCGGCAGGCGGTCAGCCTGGTGGGGTTCCTGTTCCGGCATGGCGGATCGGAGCGGTTTGGCCGCCTGTTGCGGCAGGTGCGGGATGGCAAGACGATGGAGGCGGCTTTGCGGTTTACTTACCCGGAGACCCTCCGTAGTATGAAGGACTTGGAAACGCGGTGGGCGAAGGAGCTGGAATAAGGCGGTATGAGGGAAAGTATTCAGTGTTCAGAAGTCAGTGTTCAGATGAGGAAGGGATGGGACACGCTGGTCTGAACACTGAACACTGAACACTGAATACTGAAAACTCGCCTTCTCCTGGTCTGAATACTGAACACGGACTTCTGAATACTACATGCCGGATACGGAGGGGGAATCAATGCATTTCAAGCATACGGGTCGGAGCGCCTTCACGTTGATTGAACTCATGGTGGTGGTGATCATCATTGCCGCGCTGGCGGCGATGGTGTTGCCGAAGGTATTGCCGGCCACCGATTCCGCCAAGACGCATATTGCCGCCGGGGATGTCGCCAACATCACGGTGGCGTTGAAACTGTATCGCCTGCACAATGACCGGTATCCCACCTCGGATGAGGGGCTGGATGCCCTGTTGAAGCCCTCCACGTCCAGGACGTGGAAGGAATCGTACCTGGAACGGCCGGCGATTGACCCGTGGGGGCGGAAGTATCAGTACCGTTCGCCGGGTACGCACAACGCCGGCGGGTTCGATCTGTGGTCGATGGGGGTGGATGGCCAGGACAATACGGCGGATGATGTGACCAACTGGCAGCCCTAGTCCTGTCCGGGTGGTGGTCGGCCGGCCGTGTGATGAAGCCGCGGGTTTCCATTTCGGGGCAAGCGTCTTCGCGTGATATGGCCCCATTCGCGGCGTTGTCGCCGTCGGCGCATACGGGAGTATGGCGCCGACGGCTCCGCCTTGCGGCTGGCGCCATCTGACGCGAAGCCGTTGCCCTTTTCGAAATGGAAGCCCGGTTTTACCTCGCGGTCCGGGCGCGTACGCCGGCACCGCGATGGAATATGGAAAAGCGTTTGGAGTGGTGCGTTGTGGAGGTTTAAATGGATACGCGTACCTTGGAAATGCGGTCGTCGGCGGTGACGCTGTCGGACATGGAAGTGTTCATCTTCCCGCCGTTGATCTACAGCCTGATGCTGGCCAACATCCTGTCGCCCCGTATCTGGGCCTGGCGTGACGATCCCTGGTTTGCCGGGCTGGAGCGCATGACGCCGTACCGGCGGATGACGCGCATCAAGCAGTACATCATGGACCATTATGCGTTCAACCTGGACCTGGACACCTGGGGGTTGACCACCCAGGAACGGGAACTGGTGCGGTTCCGGGATTTTATCGATGCGGATGCCCTGGCGCAGTCCAACGCCCTGTTCGGGTATGAGGGCGACAAGTATTATTTCGACATCGATATCCGGTCCCATTTCGGGCTGGATAAATACCAGGGGAATGTCATTCCCTACTGGAAGACCGAAACGGTGGAGGCGATGGACGCGTTCCGGTTCCGGCCGGGCTATGCCGCCGGGGCGGGGGAATGCGTGTCGCTGGCGGTGTTGTATGCGGCCGCGATGTTCATCGTGGGGCGGATCCCCCTGCGGGATATCTACCTGATGGCCACCCCGCTGCACTCGCAGAATTTCGTGGATGTGGATGACGGGGTGCTGACCAACAACCGGCGGCTGGTGACCAAGGCCATGTGGTTCAACGGCACGGAGCTGTCCGCCCAGGCGCGCCGGGCGCTGGAGCATGAGCGGATCACCGTGGTGGCGCACGAGTCGGGCTGGATCCATACGTTGTATCCGGAGACCACGATGGCCCATGCGGCGTATGAGCATTTTTGCGGGCGGTTGCGCGCCTACCTGCAGATTCCGCTGACCGGTGAGATCCTGGGCAACTTTGTCCGGCACAGCCGGAAGTTCCAGCCCTGTTTCCAGGTGCGGCACACGGTCAATGGGCGCGACCGGTATATCGGGGCGGAGCGGGCGTTTGCCTACGAGGAGGAATGCTCGTACCGGGTGACCGACGGGACCCGCCCCAAATTGCTGGCGGAGGTTGAGACCGAGGAGTTCCGGCCGGAGCCCCTGGCACGCCGGATCGTGTTGAATGACCTGGAAACCTTCATCCGCTCGCAGCGGCTGGACTTGTCGAAGCCGGACGATGTCCACCAGCTCAAGGAGAAGTTCTCGTGCGACTGTCTGAACGCCGAGATTGCCATGGAGAGCCTGATCCGGTTCTGTCATACGGTGCCCCGGCTGCCGGATCCGGCGGACCGGGTGTTCACCCCGCTGGAACCGTCGCTGGGGATCGGGGTGGAGGATTCCCGACAGGAGATCATGGACCGGCTGGATTCGATCCGTGACCGGCATCCGTACGCCGATCTGGCCTGGCATGCCTACCGGGATCTCAACCGGACCGGCTGGGAGCCGTTTGTCAAGGCGGGCATGGAGCGGAATCCTGTTTCGGTGGCGGCTGTGCGGGACCTGGATGACGGCGCGATGGTGCGGGAAGTCGAGGCGTTGCCCAACGAATCGATTTATCCGGAAGACGGGCGGCTGGCCCAGCCGGACGAGGTCTGGAATTATCGGCGCGGGGATGGTGCGGAGCGGGCGCTGTTGCTGGCGAACCTGATCCGGGCGCGCCGGCCGGAGCAGGCGATCCGGATTGAGGTGGAGGATGGCCGGGCGGTGGTGGTTGCGGGGAATGATACGTGGAGCTTTCCGTCGGCCAAGCACCTGCGGCCGCAGGTCTGGACGATGTAGCCGGTCTGGTCCGGTTGCAG
>MHBQ01000168.1:25803-28908 GCA_001803315.1 Lentisphaerae bacterium RIFOXYC12_FULL_60_16 | reverse complement strand
CTCCCAATGGGCACGTTTCAAGTCGAGGATACTGTCGGCACGGAAACGGATTGCATGCGGGATACGGATCAATCCCCGGCATTCCGAGGTGCGGGTGCAGACGTATGATCCGTGTCAGCCGGGCTCGCGGCTGGGTGTACCGCGTGACCAGTTTGACGAATCGGCGTTGGATGGGATTACCGGGCTGCATTTCCATGCCTTGTGCGAGTTGAATGCCGATGCCCTGGAACGGACCCTGGTGGTTGTGGAGCGGGATTTTGGTGCGGTCATCCGGAAGATGCGATGGATGGACTTTGGCGGGGGGCATCACATCACCCGCGCGGATTATGATGTGGATGGTTTATGCCGGTTGATCACGTCGTTCCGTGAACGGTATGACGGGATCGAGGTGTATCTTGAGCCCGGTGAAGCGGTGGCGTTGAATGCGGGGGTGTTGGTCAGCCGGGTGTTGGATGTGATCCATAATGACGTGAACATTGCCGTGTTGGATACATCGGCCAGCACGCACATGCCGGACGTGCTGGAGATGCCTTACCGGCCCGAGATTGAAGGGGCAGGAAAGCCGGGCGAGTATGCCCACACCTACCGGTTGGGGGGGATGTCCTGTCTGGCCGGTGACATTATCGGGGATTATTCGTTCCGGGAACCGCTACAACCCGGGAGCCTGCTGGTGTTCAAGGATATGGCCCATTATTCCATGGTTAAGACCAACACGTTCAACGGGATACGACTTCCATCCATTGCGATTGAAGAAGCGGATGGCCGGGTTGATGTAGTACGCACCTTTGGTTACGAGGATTTCAAGTCGCGGTTGGGGTGATGAGCGGCGACTTATTTCATCGGTGGGCCGCTGACGACGACGCGGAACCCGAGGGTGTCGTAACGGGCGTCCGGTCTGTCGAATCCCCGTGTGTCGATGCGCAGGAGGATGTCGCTATCGAAATCCCAGCTTGCACCCTGTCGCACGCGGTATAATTGCCGGGTGTCGTACCAATCCAGGCACCATTCCCAGACGTTGCCCGCCAATCCGTAGATGGCCCATGTGTTTGAACCGCTTTGTTCGACGGGGGCTGATACGATGAAACCGTCATCATAATGCCGGACCCCGGTCCATTCGGGGAAGGCGCGTTGGGCGGTGCGATCGGAATAATTCCCGTAGGTGGGCGGGAGGCTGTTTCCCCAGGGATAGGTGCGATTATCGCCGCAGCGGGTGACGGTCTGCCATTCCGAGCTGGTCGGCAGGCGGAACTGGCACTTTTCAGGCAAGCGTTCAGCGAGGTGCCGGTTCAGCCAGTCGCAGAAGGCGGTGGCATCATGCCAGCTCGCATACACGACGGGTTGGGTGTCACCGTTCAGGTCGAAGGATTCCCGGAACAAGCTGTTGTGGGCCGGGCGAAACCGGCGGAATTGTCCGTTGGTGACTTCATATTTTCCGAACCAGATGCCCAAAGGCTCAATCCAAACCAGTCGTAATTCTTCGCCGAATCCCAAGGGTACCACGAGCGTTTGGCCGGGGATTGCCGTGGGACCCGGGGGAATGGATGTGACGGGAGGCGGGGGGACGGGTGGGGTGTTGGTCCTGGGTGGTGAAACAAGATCCATTTCAAGGTCCAACGGCGGGGGTATCGGGTCGTTTTCGACGGCGCGAAAAGCGAGCATGGCGGATGAATCGTCCGCTCCGCTGCGGACGGCCCAGTGCAGGGGGGTGAGCCCCAGTTCTGATACTGCCTGGAAATCCGCGCCTTTCTGAAGCAGCAACCGCACCACGTTGGTGGCATTGCGTCCGGCGGCCCAATGCAGCGGGGAGACGCCGTTTTCCGACAGGGCGTTGATGTCGGCGCCCATCTGGAGCAGGAGCCGGGCGGTGTGCACGGCATTGCGTCCGGCTGCCCAATGCAAGGGGGTAAAACCGGAGGTTGTGCGTGCATCAATATCCGCACCCATGCTGATCAGGATGGCTGCCACGGGAAGGCGATCGGTGGCGGCTGCAATATGCAACGGAGTAATTCCGCCTCCGATGCGGTCGTTGACCAGGGCCTGTCCGGCGCCTTCCAGCATGCTGCCGACCCGGTTGGCATCACCCAGCCGGACGGCATCGTGCAGGGGTGATGCGTTAAGCGCGTTGGCCATGATCAGGCAGAATGCCAGCAGGAGGGACCGGGTCGAGTTCCATTGCCGGGTGAAGGCCTGCTCGGCCAATTGACGTTTCCGGGCCATCTGTACGTATTGCACATCGCAGAGGTTCAGGGTGTAGAAGAACAGGCCGATGAAGAATGGCATGAGGATCCCGGCCTCCATGATCGCCATGAACGGTGTGTTGACATTGGTGGCATCGGCCCATTCCAGTGCGGTCTTCAAGTTATGCATCAAGGCCCGCACGACACGGAATGCCAGGGTGAGGAATGCGCCCCCGGCGGTCAGCAGGTAGAAGGTGCCGGCGATCCAGCGCCGTTGCACGAATTGGCCCAGGCCGGGCAACAATACGGCGGAGAGCAGCAGGGGAAGTTTGTCGGAGAGGTCTTTATCATCCATGGCAGGTTTGTCTCGGCAATATCGGCGGCGTGTTCGGTAAGGGTCTTACAAAAACGGGTTGCGTAGCACAAGGGTAATGGGATCCGTGTAATTGTCCAGAGGTCTTTTTTGAATGGTCCGGTTTGGAGGGGCTCCCGCGAGCCCGTCTGGTCTGGTGGGGATGTTGGCAGGCAGGCCGTGTGATGAACCGGCGGGCTTCCATTTCGGGGTTGGCGGACTGGTACCCGTACGGAATACGGAAGACGGAAAATGAAATACGGGATGGGAGATGGAAGGGATGGGATCTCACGCAGAGTAAGCAGAGGGACCGCAGAGGTTGCGGGCATTTGATCAGACCTCGCGGACTCGGCCGGAATCAAATCCCCGCAACGGTGGTCCGGAAGAGGTGGGGAGACAGCCTGACCCCGGCACCAGCTCGCATGTGCGTCTTAAGTGGCGTTGACGATGTATACGGCGTGGTGTATGGTCAAGGGGATGGTCAATGCAGGTGTAATATGTGGCGGTTGTCGTTGTAAAGGCGGCACAAAACCGGCATAAACCATGATGTGAACCGCTTGTTATTGTTGTGTAACA
>MHBQ01000168.1:0-25682 GCA_001803315.1 Lentisphaerae bacterium RIFOXYC12_FULL_60_16 | reverse complement strand
TAGGCCTTCAGTGCAGACCCTGTCCCTCCGCTGGAGTGAGGGTGTGGTTTAGGAAAGCAATCTGCGCTTTGGCTGGAGCTCGAAGACTCGCTAGGCCTGCAGAGCAGACCCTGTTCCTTCGCTTGTGGGTGTTAAAAGGAGCGATTTACCGGTCGGGTTGCAATCCTGCCTGGGTGGACTCGGCCAGCAGGCGGTGTAATTTCACGGCCAGGTCGTCCATGATGATCGGTTTCGGCAGGAGATCATTGATGCCTGCCGAACGGATGGCGTCCTCATCAACGGACTGGTATCCGCTGCACAGGATTACGGGAATGTCCGGTCTAATTTTCCGGATTTCGCCGGTGAATTGTATGCCCGACATGGCTGGCATGGACTGGTCAACGATCACGGCGGCGAACCGGGCGGGTTGCAGGTTGAAGATTTTCAATGCGCCAAACGGCTGGTTGATGGTAACCGGTTCATATCCCAGTGATTTGAGCATGTCCCCGGCCATCTGGAGTATGTCGGCATCGTCGTCCACCACCAGGATACTGCCGGATCCCTGAGGCAATTCGCTTTCGGATTGCGATGCGGTGAGCGCCGCACCTTCCATCAGGGGCAGGATTACATGGAATACGGTTCCTGCGCCGATTTCAGATTCCACGGTGATGGCTCCCTTGAGGCGTTTGATGATTCCCAGCACGACGGCCAACCCCATGCCGGTTCCTTCACCCTTGGGTTTGGTTGTGAAGAACGGTTCGAAAATCCGGTTGAGCAGTTGTTTTTCGATGCCGGTTCCGGTATCGCGAATTGAAATGCGGAGGTAATGTCCGGCGGGAAGGTCCGGGGTGTCGCTCCGGGTGGGATCCTTGATGTGATAATCCGTCAGGCGCATTTCAAGGATGCCGCCCTTGGATTTCATGGCGTGGATGGCATTGGTGCAGAGGTTCATCAGGACCTGGTGGAGGGCCGTTGCGGAGGCCATGACAACATCCTGCTCGGTCTTGATGTTCCGTTCGATCCGGATGTTCTCGGGGAGGGTTGTCTGGTGAAGGTTGAGGACTTCCTTGACAATGGGGATAACACAGGTCGGCTGGACCGGTTCATCATCGCCTTCCCCTTTGCGGCTGAACGTAAGGATCTGCATGACCAGATCCTTGGCGCGGTGGGCGGCCCGTTCGATGTTGCCGGCGAACTGGCACAGGTCATCGGAACCTTTGGCCAGCCGGGAAACGAGGGCCGCATATCCGATGATGGGTGTCAGGATGTTGTTGAAATCATGGGCGATTCCGCCTGCCATGGATCCGATGGCTTCCATTTTTTCCGCTTGCAACAGCTGTTTTTCGCGCTTTTGCAGTTCCTGTTCGGTGTGGCGCCGATCGGAGAGATCCTGAACCTGGGCAAAGAATCCGCGCGGGTGGAACGTCTTGTCGTTACCCATGTTATGGATCAGGACGTCCAGGTAGGCGGTACCGCTCCGGGTGGTGATGAAGAGGGAGCGGCTCAATACGTCGCTGAAATCGATGACGGATTCGTACCGGACATTCTCGCCGGCGTTCAACTTGGCCTGGATATCCGGCGGGATAAACGGGTTGTCGAAAAGATTGAAACGGGTGAATTCCGTCATGTCGGGAATGCCGAAGATCTTGAGACAGGCGCGGTTGACATCCATGAGATTGCGCTGGTTGTCGTAGATGGCGATGCCGATCGGGGAATCCTGGAAGAATTTCCGGAACCGCTGTTCGCTTTCCGTCAGGCGTTGTTCGGCGCGTTTCTGTTCCGTCACATCGAGTACCGTCAGGACGATCACGGGTGTTGAGCCGGTTTGCAGGGTACGGGCATGAACCAGAACCGGGAATCGTTCCCCGTTACGGTCTTCGAATTCCTGTTCGACGGAAAGATTCCCGGATGCCAGGACCCGGTCCATGAAGGTCCGGAAGATGCGGGTGGCATATTTATTTTGTCGTTGTTTGACGTAATCATCGGTGAGGACCACGAGGTCGCTGCGATTGTAGCCGAACCCGTTGGCGGGGCCTTCACCGGCCTCGATGTTGGCCAGAGTCAGCTTCATTAATTCTTCACGGGAATATTTCAGGCGTTCACAGGCGGCATCGTTGACGTCCAGGAAAGGGCCGGGCATCCCGTCGGGTCCGGGGCTAAACACAAGCACGAGGTCGCGGGTGGTGGTAAACAGGGTCTGGTACCAGGTGGATTCGTTACGTTGGGATTCGAGGTCATGTTCCAGGGTGGTGATGGCGGAGCGGAAAGCGGCCAGGTCGGCTTCGCGGGACTGCACGCGCGCTGCCAGATCGCGACGCGCGGCGAGCAGGTAGACCACGACGGCTGTTCCGGCCAACAGGAGCGTGATCAGGATTCCGATGATGATGGGCATGGGTTGGCTTCCAGCGTGATCAGGGTGCGGGTTTGGGGTTCTGTTCGGGGTTGGGGAGATGGCGGGTGTTGACCCCGATGCGCCGGCAATGGCGCCATACGGGGCAACGGTCACACCGGGGATTCCGGGGATAACAGGTGGCCTGGCCATGCGAGACGAGATAGGCATTCCAGTTAATCCAGTAGCGTTTCGGCAGGATCCGACGCAGGGTCATTTCCGTTTCGAAAGGGGACCGGGTGGAGAGAAGCCCCAGCCGGTTGCAGATCCGGTGGACATGTACATCCACGCAGATGGCCGGCTTGTTGAAGGCCACGGCCACCACCAGGTTGGCGACTTTGCGGCCGACTCCGGGTAATTCGCAGAGGGCTTCGACGCTGTCCGGGATGGATCCGTTGAACCGTGTGCGCAACACTCCGGGTAGTTGTTTAAGATGCCGGGCCTTGGTGTGATAGAAGCCAATCGGATAGATCAGCGACTCGATTTCCCGCACGGAAAGTGCCTGGAGATCCTGCGGGGACCGGACCCGTGTAAAGAGGCGTTCCGATACCTGGGCGGTGGTTTCATCGCGGGTCCTGGAACTGAGTATCGTCGTCAGCAGGATCAGGAAGGGATTGGCGGTCCGGATTTTGGTCAATTCGACAATGGGGGTTTTATGGCGGCGGTAAGCCGCCGCCAGTAAACGGTTGATGGTGGCGAAGGTCCCTCCCTGCATCATCGTTTTTCCGCCATTCGGCTGCCGGTTTCGAAGAAGTACCGGAGGGTGTCGTAATCGACATCCGGCGGGATGGAATGATCGGAATGAAGCAGGTATCCACCGCCCATCTCGAGTACGGGAAGGATTTTGCGGGCAAGTTCCGCATCGATTTGATGGCGGTTATTGGTGGCCACGATCCGGATGTCGATGTTGCCGCAAAACGAAATGCGGTCGCCGAATTGCCGGGCGATACGGGGCATGTCCATCCCGGCTTTTACTTCCATGGCCTGGAGGCAGTCCATGCCGGCCCGGACCAGTCCGGGCACCAGGGGCTCCACGAATCCGCAGGAATGCACGATGACTTTCAACCCGCGGGCGTGGGACCAGTCGAACAGGCGTTTATGTCCCGGTAACATGATGGACTCGTACATGGCGGGAGACATGAAGGGTTTCTCCTTGAATCCCATGTCTTCATAAAACCACATGGCGTCCGGTTGACCTTCCTCGTGGAAGAGCACCTCCAGGTGACGTATGGTGAACTCGGCGAAGGTCATGACCATGTCCTGTATCCATTCGGGATCCAGCGCCATACCCATCAGCATGTATTCATGGCCGCAGACCGGATGCATCTGTTCGAAGGGAGCAACGCCTGCCCAGCAGAATGCGCGGTTTTCCTGGGCGGCCAGTTGGCGCTGGGTGCGGTATGACTCGAAGGGGATGCGGCGCCGGTCCACATCCTGGAGGAGGGGCTTGATGGTGGCCAGCCATCCGTCCCGCTCCTGAACGGTGAAGTCGACATGTTCCGGGGTTCCGGATTTGTGTTTCCAGCGGCGCAGCTTGGCGCCGTTGCCATCGAGTGTCAGGAGCGTCTCGTCTGTTTCCTCGATCGTGACCGGTTGGAAATCGAGGTTGGCAACGCCATTCAGCCACCCACCGGACCGATGCGACATGTCGAAATGTTTGGTGAGGTCCTCGTTTTCCGGAAACCGGTTCTCGGCCACGTAGCGCCGTACGGTGTCGCCCCACAGGGAATCCGACCACGGGAGGCGGTCTACGGGTTTCCGGTCCAGCGCATTTAAGAAACGTTCCTGTTGTGTCATCGCATGCATGGCGTCCTGACCTCCTGAAAAGAATCACCTGAGTAAAACAGCGGGTTGTGATGAATACAAGCCTGAAGGAGCCTTTCCGTTGTCCGGATGGTCGGGAGGGTGGCTGCAGGTGAACAGGTTATAGGCGAAGGTGGTGTGATCGATCAATGGGATAAAGGCAGGTCAAGCTGGCATGGCGTATGCTCTTCTATAATCTACAAAAGGCGGACCTTGAATATGAAAACCTATCGAAAATATCATGAATCGAAAGATGCAATCAAGCGGAGTGCCTTGAACCAGTTAAACAGTCTGAACCGCATTGCGGTTTATGGCATGTTATTGCGTGATTGGTCGGATCGGGCCGCCAGAATGGATGGTGGCAGGATGACGGAAACCGGCCGCATGATGGACGCTTAACCGGATGAGATTTGCATTTCGTTGAGGATGGAACCGGCTGCGGCTGCGGGATCGGTTGCCTGGACAATTGGGCGTCCGACCACGAGGAAGTTAGAACCATCACGAACGGCTTGGGCTGGGGTGCCCGTTCGTTTCTGGTCTCCGACCGCACTGCCGGCCGGCCGGATGCCTGGTGTGACCAGTATGGGGGCCGGGCCCAGTTGATGCCGGAACGCGGCCGCTTCCTGGGGTGAGCAGACCAGTCCATTGACGCCGGCGGCAATGGCCATGGATCCCATGGCGAGCGTGTGATGGGAGAGGGGGCGGGTGATGCCCTGTTGATCGAGGTCGGCCTGGTTGAGGCTGGTCAGGGTGGTGACGGCGATGATTTTTGGTGCGTGGGATCCGGACTGTGCGGCGGCCTCGACAGCGGCCTTGAGCATGCCGGATCCGCCGGACGCATGAACGGTGAGCATGCCAACCCCGTGTCGGGCGGCCGCGGAAACGGCGTGGGCCACGGTGTTGGGGATATCGTGCAATTTCAGGTCCAGGAATATTTTGAGATGGCGTTGCTGGAGGGCGTGGAGACAGGCAGGTCCTTCAGCGGTGAACAATTCCAAACCGACTTTGAACCAGCGGATGGCGGGCGGGAGTTTATCGAGTAGCGGGTCGATGGCGCGGGCGTTTGGCAGGTCGAGTGCGACGATCAGCTCGGTGGTTGGTTGCATGCAATGGTCCTTGTGTGGGTAGGTAAACAATGGTACATTGATCGAGTAATACCGTTTACCCAGCGGTGGAATCAATGTGAAAACGGATTTGCTGCAGCGGGTGAGGCGGGTGTTGGGAATCAGGCTCAAAAATATTTTTAAAATAATGATGATGCCTGTTGACATTGTTCAAACCGACTGATAGTTTATTCGGGCTTTTTGCGAAGGGGTAGTTGGTTACGGGTTTGCGATAAGCGGTCGAAAGACTGCGGTGGCAAATCTGGCGAATGCCGGAAGGCAGGAACGCCGCGCTCCTCGCACTCGTTCTTTGACAACCGACGTAGTACATGGAATATCGCTTCGAATCGGAAGCGGTGTGACGTGAGATGGCGCTTGTGTTGGGGTCGAACTAAAATAAATAACGACGATAACACGGACCGGGAGACTGGTCCGTGCATCAGAAGTTGATTACGGAGAGTTTGATTCTGGCTCAGAACGAACGCTGGCAGCGTGGATTAGGCATGCAAGTCGAACGAGAATCGGTCTTATAGCAATATAAGATTGAGGACAGTGGCGAAAGGGTGAGTATCGCGTGGGCAATCTGCCCCTGGGTTCGGGACAACCCGCCGAAAGGCAGGCTAATACCGGATATGGTTGGGACACGCATGTGTCCCTGATTAAAGACGGGGATCCTTCGGGACCTGTCGCCAAGGGAGGAGCCCGCGTCCCATCAGCTAGTTGGTGAGGTAACGGCCCACCAAGGCTTACGGGTAGCTGGTCTGAGAGGATGGTCAGCCACACTGGGACTGAGACACTGCCCAGACTCCTACGGGAGGCTGCAGTCGAGGATCATTTGCAATGGGCGCAAGCCTGACAGTGCGACGCTGCGTGGAGGATGACGGCCTTCGGGTTGTAAACTCCTGTCATTCGGGAAAAATATGCCGGGCAATAATACTGCTTGGAATTGATGTTACCGAAGGAGGAAGCCACGGCTAACTCTGTGCCAGCAGCCGCGGTAATACAGAGGTGGCGAGCGTTGTTCGGATTTACTGGGCGTAAAGGGTGCGTAGGTGGCTTGGTATGTCGGATGTGAAAGCCCACCGCCTAACGGTGGAACGGCATTCGAAACTGCTGAGCTTGAGTGCAGGAGAGGAGAGCGGAATTCTTGGTGTAGCGGTGAAATGCGTTGATATCAAGAAGAACACCGGTGGCGAAGGCGGCTCTCTGGAATGTAACTGACACTGAGGCACGAAAGCTGGGGGAGCAAACAGGATTAGATACCCTGGTAGTCCCAGCTGTAAACGGTGTACACTTGGCGTGGGGAGAATTGACCCTCTCCGTGCCGAAGCTAACGCGTTAAGTGTACCGCCTGGGGAGTACGATCGCAAGATTAAAACTCAAAGAAATTGACGGGGGCCCGCACAAGCGGAGGAGCATGTGGCTTAATTCGATGCAACGCGAAGAACCTTACCAGGGCTTGACATGTAACTGCAGGCCTCGTGAAAGCGAGGCGGCCTTCGAGGGTGTTACACAGGTGCTGCATGGCTGTCGTCAGTTCGTGCCGTGAGGTGTTGGGTTAAGTCCCGCAACGAACGCAACCCTTGTGTCCAGTTGCCACCACCGATGCAAATCGGTGCGCACTCTGGACAGACTGCCCGTTTTACGGGAGGAAGGTGGGGACGACGTCAAGTCAGTATGGCCTTTATGCCCTGGGCTGCACACGTGCTACAATGGCCGGTACAGAGGGAAGCTAAGCCGCGAGGCAGCGCAAATCTCATAAAACCGGCCCCAGTTCGGATTGAAGTCTGCAACTCGACTTCATGAAGCCGGATTCGCTAGTAACGGCGTATCAGCTACGACGCCGTGAATACGTTCCCGGGCCTTGTACACACCGCCCGTCACATCATGAAAGCCGTCTGCACCCGAAGTCGCCGTGCCAACCCGCAAGGGAGGCAGGTGCCGAAGGTGTGGGTGGTGATTGGGATGAAGTCGTAACAAGGTAGCCGTAGGGGAACCTGCGGCTGGATCACCTCCTTTCTAAGGAGTAGATTCCGGTGTTAAAACCGGAGTCGAGGTCATGTCGGTGATTGCGCAAGCAATTGCCGGAACGACTCGACATAGGCGCCTGCACGTCATACCGATTCCGTTTCGAAGTGTTTGAAAGATGGTTGTCATGTACTGCGGTTCACTCAGTGGGCCATATCGGTGATCCGAGTGGGGGCATAGCTCAGTTGGTAGAGCACGAGCTTTGCAAGCTCGGGGTCGCCGGTTCGAACCCGGTTGCCTCCACCATATTCAAAAGGCGGTGGAGGCGCATGCGGATACGCGATGGTTACGGCCTGGCATGGCGAGCAGTAGCGTAGCAAAGCCGGGCGTGTAGCTCAGTTGGTTAGAGCGTGTCCCTGATAAGGACAAGGTCCCTGGTTCGATTCCAGGCACGCCCACCAGCTTGGCAAGGCATCCGGTGGCACTTGAGTGACGGTTACGATCTTCGATGGCGAAAGCCATTGGTGACGGCCCGCTGTTAAGGCGGGAGTTGTTCTTTGAAAATTGCATGGAGACGGGCAAGCAACTGAAAATCCGAGAAAGTCGAGTTTCTTGGTCAAACGCAAAAGGGCACACAATGGATGCCTTGGCACCAACAGGCGATGAAGGACGTGGTAAGCTGCGATAAGCCTCGGGGAGCGGCACACACGCTTTGATCCGGGGATTTCCGAATGGGGCAACCCACTCCGCGTTATGGTGGAGTATCGGAGTCTGAATACATAGGGCTTCGAAGTGAGACCAGGGGAAGTGAAACATCTCAGTACCCTGAGGAAACGAAAGCAAATGCGATTCCGTCAGTAGTGGCGAGCGAAAGCGGAACAGCCTAAACCATCCCGCTTGCGGGATGGGGTTGCGGGACCTTGATGTGGTATCTGTACGAATAGCAGAACGGTCTGGAATGACCGGTCATAGACGGTGAGAACCCGGTATGCGAAATTCGGCCAGGACCTAGAGGTATCCCAAGTAGGGCGGGTCACGTGAAAACCCGCTTGAATCCGGGGGGGCCACCCTCCAAGGCTAAATACTCGTTGGTGACCGATAGTGAACTAGTACCGTGAGGGAAAGGTGAAAAGAACCCCTGCTAGGGGAGTGAAATAGTACCTGAAATTGTGTGCCTACAAGCTATGGGAGTCTGGCGCAAGCTGGATGACCGTTTGCCTTTTGCATAATGAGTCCGCGAGTTACAGTGTGCGGCAAGGTTAATCCCGATCGGGGAGAAGCCGAAGCGAAAGCGAGTGCGAAATGCGCGATTAGTCGCATGCTGTAGACCCGAAGCCCAGTGAGCTACCCATGGACAGGCCGAAGCTGCCGTAACAGGCCGTGGAGGGCCGAACTAGTGGATGTTGAAAAATCCTTGGATGATCTGTGGGTTGGAGTGAAAGGCTTACCAAACTGGGTGATAGCTGGTTCTCTTCGAAATAGCTTTAGGGCTAGCCTGCGCGAATGCTCGAATCGGGGGTAGAGCACTGAATGGATGAAGGTCCCTACCGGGATACTGACGCCAATCAAACTCCGAATACCGGTTCAGACACGCGTGGAGTGAGACTGTGGGGGATAAGCTTCATAGTCGAGAGGGAAACAGCCCAGACCACCAGCTAAGGTCCCAAAGACCGGTTCAGTGACTAAGGATGTGGAATTGCTAAGACAGCTAGGATGTTGGCTTAGAGGCAGCCATCATTTAAACAAAGCGTAACAGCTGACTAGTCGAGTGATTCCGCGCCGAAAACGAACGGGACTTAAACCGGTCACCGAAGCTGTGGATGGGGTTCTGCGCAAGCGGGATCCCGTGATAGAAGAGCGTTCCATATGGGGTGAAGCGTGAGGGTAACCGAGCGTGGACCGTATGGAAGTGATTATGCGGACATGAGTAACGAAAAGCAGGGTGAGAATCCCTGCCGCCGAAATCCCAAGGTTTCCTGGGGAAGGTTCGTCCGCCCAGGGTTAGTCGGCACCTAAGCCAAGGCCGAAAGGCGTAGGCGATGGACAACAGGTTTAATATTCCTGTACTGCCAGGGCGGCGCTTGAGCAATGGAGTGACGCAGGAGGCTAGATCAGCCGTCGATTGGAAGTGACGGTCTAAACCCCTAGGGCGTTCCAGCAGGAAAATCCACTGGAACACATGCCTGAAAGGTGATGGGTAGCTGAGTCTACGGACAAAGCGGATTGATTGATGCCACGCTGACAGGAAAAACTTCTAGCAAGCCGTTCGGGCAACCGTACCAAAACCGACACAGGTGGGAGGGTAGAATATACCAAGGCGCGCGAGCGAAACCTCGTTAAGGAACTCGGCTCTATAGCCCCGTAACTTCGGAAGAAGGGGTCCTTCAGAATGTGAACCAAGCCTTACCGTTTGGGGAGCGTTTTGAAGGCGCAGTGAAAGGGCCCAGGCGACTGTTTAACAAAAACACAGCACTCTGCGAACTCGCAAGAGGACATATAGAGTGTGACACGTGACCAATGCCGAAAGGTTAAGGCAAGGGGTTAGCCGCAAGGCGAAGCTCTGACCCGAAGCCCCGGTGAATGTCGGCCGTAACTATAACGGTCCTAAGGTAGCGAAATTCCTTGTCGGGTAAGTTCCGACCTGCACGAATCGTGTAACGATCTGGGCGCTGTCTCAACGAGGAACTCGGTGAAGTTGTAATTCCGGTGAAAATGCCGGATACCCGCAGGAGGACGGAAAGACCCCGTGAACCTTTACTGTAGCCTGATATGGGCGTTTGGTTTGTTATGTGTAGCATAGCTGGGAGACTTTGAACCCATCTCGTCAGGGATGGGGGAGTCAACAGTGAAATACCAGTCTTGACAAGGCGGACGTCTAACCTGAGCCCGTGAAACCGGGACAGGGACAATGTCAGAGGGTCAGTTTGACTGGGGCGGTTTCCTCCCAAACAGTAACGGAGGAGTTCGAAGGTTCCCTCAGCATGGTTAGCAATCATGCGTCGAGCGCAATGGTATAAGGGAGCTTAACTGCGAGACTTACAAGTCGAGCAGATGCGAAAGCAGGACATAGTGATCCGGTGGACGCTCGTGGTAGTGCCATCGCTCAACGGACAAAAGGTACTCCGGGGATAACAGGCTGATCGCTGCCGAGAGTTCATATCGACGCAGCGGTTTGGCACCTCGATGTCGGCTCATCGCATCCTGGGGCTGGAGAAGGTCCCAAGGGTTTGGCTGTTCGCCAATTAAAGCGGTACGCGAGCTGGGTTCAGAACGTCGTAAGACAGTTCGGTCCTTATCCTCTGTGGGCGTAGGAGATTTGAGGAGAACATTCCATAGTACGAGAGGACCTGGAATGACATACCTCTGGTGTTCCAGCTGTTCCGCCAGGAGCATCGCTGGGTAGCTATGTATGGAACGGATAAGCGCTGAAAGCATCTAAGCGCCAAGCCTCCTCCAAGACTAGATCTCCCGGACCGCAAGGTCCCTAAAGGCAGGTTGAAGACTACGACCTTGATAGGCCGGATGTGAAAGTTTGGTGACAAACTGAGCTTACCGGTACTAATCCGCCGTGTGGTTTGACCTTATTTATTCGACTATTCTTGGGCCAGTTGTTTGCCCGCTCCATGTGATTCTATATTTAGGGGGCTTTATGCCCCCGACGGTTTTCCCGGTGACCATAGCGAGGAGGTAACACCCGTTCCCATATCGAACACGGAAGTGAAGGGCCTTTGCGGCGATGGTACTACGGCATTCGGTCGTGGGAGAGTAGCGCGTTGCCGGGTTTAATTTAAGGGCGTGGTCGAAAGATCACGCCCTTTTTTATTGGAGCGACAATTTTTATTGGGCCGATAAGTAAGGTTGATCCGGCGGGTTATCCGTTGCCGGTGGATGATTGCGGTTGACGGGAAACCGGGGGACGGATGGCTTCCTCAATCAACATGATCGGGATCCCATCACGGACGGGATATACCAGGCCGCAGGTTGCCTGGGTGCAGTGCAGGCCATCCGCTGCTTCCTGTATGCGGGCGTGACATTTCGGGCAGGCGAGTATTTCCAGAAGTTTGGGATCGATGGGTTTCATGTTCAATTCCTTTCCCGCCATGTTTTACGTGCTCGGCCGTTGTACGAATGCGGTTGAATTCCCTGCCGGAAAATCGTTCCTTTAAGTCAAGGGTGATCGGATGTCGTTTGACACGCAAGGTTATTTTTTCGAATATGCAGGCAGCGTGATTATTCCAGGGTACAGGCGGTTGATGAGGCAGGCGGCATGCTGGCTGATAATCCTTCTCTTGCCGGGATGCGACTCGGCGGTCCTCAAGCAAGACCGGGAGGATCAGGCCGATCCGGACGTCCGTCGCGCCATGGCCTATCACCAGCAGGGCGATCCTGATCGCGCCATCCAGGTTTATCGTGATGCGTTGACTCGCAATCCCCTCCTGACCCGTGCCCATCTGGACCTTGCACTGCTGCTCCATGATTATGAACGTGACTATGTCGGGGCCATCCACCACTACCGCCAATACTTGCTGCAGCGGCCGCAAACGGAAAAACGCATCATGATCGAAGGCCGAATCCGGCAGGCGGGCCAATTATATGCGGCAACGTTCTTCCGGTCGGAGTCCAAGGCGGCCGACCGCGTAACCGAGTTGGAACGGGAAAATCATGAACTTAAGGAACGGTTGGGCAGGATGGAGGACGATTTGCGCCGTGCCCGCCGTGCCGCTGAAAAACAACCGGTTGTCTCAAGCCGGCCGGCTACCAAAGCCCGTCCAAAACTGAGTTATCGGGTCCAGCGTGGTGATTCGTTGGAGAGCATTGCCCTAGATGTCTACGGGGATGCCAGCCAAGAGCGGCTGTTGTATGATGCAAACCGGCAATTGTTGGGGACCGACAAGTTGCTCAAGGAAGGGCAATTGCTGGATGTTCCCTGACCGTGTGCAAGATGAGGATGGGGGCGAATATGAGTGCCGATTTTGTTGATCCGGATTTGTTGAAGGCGTCCAGCGTGGCTCGGTCTGCCCGGTCGGGGGGCGAGGCGGGGGCCGTGCCCCGTGTTTCGCCACCGGATACGGGCAGGCCGCGGTTTCAGCGTCAGAAGGAAGAACTGGCCCAGCATGTGACGGGAACCACCACGGAAATCGAGCAATTGCGCCAACGCCAGGAAGCCTTGGAGCGTGAGAAGCGTGAGCTTGAGGCATTGGCCAGAAAGCAACAGGAGTATGAGCGATCCAAGGCTGATGTCATGGAAAAGCTGGACCGTTCGATCGTCGTTTTGCAGCGCGAGGAGGAACAGGCGGTCCGGTTGGTGGAATTGCTCAGTGAAACGATTGAGCGGTTCAAGACGTCACTGGAGGAGCTGCGAAACATCCATGAAGATGCCTGGATGGATGATCAGTTCCAGTCTGAACTGGATCGTGCCGCCGTCCGGGTGGATATTGCCACCACCACCTTCCGGAAGGCCATGGCCCGCATCGATGCCATGGGCGTACGTTCCGGTGATGTGGCACCGGTCCGGGGCATCGTTGAACAGGTGGGGGTGGCTGCCGGCCTCCGGTGGCGGTTCCGGGATTGGTTCAAAATCGGGTTGGCGGTCTCGTTACCGGTGGTCCTGGCACTGTTGACGATCTTCGTGCTGTACCTGTTTCTGACCGGTATCGTCATGTGAAGGGTGTGTCCGGATTGATATGGCGCTCAAGGGCTCATTACAGAAAAGGCTTGATTCGGTCTGCAAGGAATTGAAATCCATGCGGTCCGAAATGCGGGACTGGCATCGGACCGGCCGAATGCCCAAAGGGCTTGTCAAGGCGGTGGCGGAACATCGTGCGGATGAAAAGCCGCGTTTCCATACCGGTGGAACGTCACGCTTGACCCGTCCCGGTTTGACCCCCGGGACGCCGCCCTCCGATATTCCTCCCCGGCCCCAGGAAGCACGTTTCACCGATTATCTGGCCAGCAGTTTCCAGGTTCATCGTCCCTTGCGGAACGAGCGCCAGATCCAGCGTAACCGGGCGCTGGTTGCCATCATCATCGTGATTGTCGTGATGGCCTGGCTGCTGGGGCGTTGGTTATAGTGCCCGGATGAATGACACGTGGATGGTGTCCCGGTGTGACAGCGGTTTGACGATGGTTTGTTCAGTCAGAATCTGACCTCCAGCCCCCCGGAACACAACCCGGAAGGATTCCAGCTTCGCCGGACAGGGAACCCGTGCGACCTGAAGCCACAAAGGCAGGGTTTCCCAGCGGCGGATGGTGTCGGTTTCCAGCGAGTACAACAGGAGGCGCACGATCTCCCCCAGGAAAGGATTCTTTTCCTCAACCGCATGCGCGGCGGTTTCCTTCAAGATAACCCGGGTAACGGTTCGAGCAGCCCGCATGACCGCAAGTTTCTTGTCGGTTTCGGCCATGAGGTCCCGGGTTGTCGCCAGGGTATGACTGCGTCCCAGAAGTTGTTCGCCTGCATAGAGTTCAATGTAAGGTGAAGAACCCCAGGCCAGACGTTGAGCCCAGGAACCATGCTCGGTTGGGGCACGGCCCAGTGACACGAAACAAACCAGTTCAGGGCCGCGATAGTCGGGAGGGGGATTACTGACGGCATGAATTCTGCCCGAAGATTCGTTAATGGTGCAGGTATCCAGAAGCCGGGCTGCATTCCGGTATTGCAGTTCGGCGTTGCTCCAGTCCCGAATCATTTCAAACGAAAATCCGGCCACGTACCGGCTGTAGGCGTCATCCGGGAAGCCGTCCAGGTCTTGAACGCGCAGGGCGATGTTCCGGCCTTCCACGGCGGCGTTGTCCCACAAATCAAGCGCCATGAAGCTTTTTGCCATGAAGGCATGGAGCAGGGTCCGCTCATAGGGGGCACCGGTAAAATGGAGCATGTGATCACTGATCAGTAGACTGGCGCCTCCCCGGCTGACGCTGTAATAGTCCAGTTGTTCCGCCTGATCCTTGGCGGCCAGCCAATCACGGATGGACGTCATATAGTTGCCGGCGGCCTGGTGGGCCATGCCGCGTTCCATCAAGGGCAGGACCTGTTCGGCGCTGTTGTCCGGAAGGTCCTGCAGGACGGCTGCTGCGTTGGTGAAACGTCCGAGATAAAAGGTCTCACGCCCGGCGTTAAGGGTTCCGGATGTGCAGCCGGTCAGGATGGCCAGCACGACCATCGCCGGCAGGCGGAAGAACCTGCCGGGTCGATCCGGATGGATGTCGGGCGTGAGCGATGCCGCTATCACGGCGGTGGTCACCACCCGATCAGCGGTTTACTCACACGGCGCATCCGGTCATGCTGCTTGCGAAGTGCAATAAGACCGGTTTCCAGATCGGTGATTTCAACCGTGAGCTGGTAATAGACATCTTCCTGTTTGGATACACGGACCTGGCGGCCGGAGCGCTTGTCGATTTCGATGAGCGAGCCGGTCAGCATGTATTTGGCACCCAGTTGCTTGCCGATTTGTGCGCGGGTTTCAGGCGTGCAATTGGCCAGCTGAAAACCCTGTTCCTTGAGTAGTTGGTCCCGGCGTGAGGTGTTGGTGAACTGCATTTTTCCGGAATTCAACAATTTGGTTACAATTGTATCGGCCAATGCCTGGGTGTCGAGATGGTCGTTGGTACGATTCTGAATGCCCAGTTCGGCCATGATGGGGGCGGGGGCATCAGGTTTTGGGAAGGGGTGTTCCAGGATGCTGCGCACGATTTCATCGGCCCATCCCAACAGGTCCGATGCGTCGTACTTGGCATCCATGGGGGGGGAGTTGGAAGGGTCTTTGTCGGATACGGACTGGCGAAATGCGGCGCACCCGGTGAATCCAACGATTAGGGTTAGTGCGTAAACAGCGGTCAACAAACCTTTCATGCGAAGCCCTCCATGTGGAAAACAACTCCAGCTATCATACTGCCTGTCGGGGTTGCCTGCAAACTTTTCTTGAGTGACGGTGATGGCATCCGTTATGTTGAAGCCGTGGCCGCCGGGCGGAAGGGGGAAGAGATGCAGGCAGAACGCAGACAGACCGGACATGTTGACGTGGCGTATGTGGCCCGTCTGGCGCGACTGGGATTGACCGCGGATGAAGTCCAGACGTTTCAATCCCAGTTGGAACAGATCGTCGGGTATGTCCGCAAGATTGGTGAGCTGGATCTTTCCCGTGTGGAACCGACGCTGTTTTCCCAGTCGATCCAGAATGTGTTTCGTGACGATGTGGCACGGCCCGGGCTGGATCGTGCCCCGGTTTTGTCCAATGCGCCGGCGACCGTTGGTGAACAGTTCAGCGTGCCGCGCATCGTGGAGTAAGGGAGTGCAGGCCCATTGATGACCATGGATGTTTCCAACCTCACCGTGACGAAGGCGGTGGAGTCCCTTTCGGAAAACGCGGTGCGATCCGTCGACCTGGTCCAGGCCTTGATCGGGCGGATCCGGGAACGTGATCCGGTGTTGGGTGCCTATGTGGACCTGAATGAAGCCGATGCTCTCGAACAGGCTGCCGTGGCCGATACCCGCCGTGCGCAGGGTGGTGCGGGCCGATTGCTGGGGGTTCCCCTGGCCATCAAGGATGTATTGAATGTGCGGGGGCAATCCTGCCGGTGCGGATCGCGGATCCTGGAGGGGTATGTATCGCCTTATGATGCCACGGTCGTGGCGCGGCTCCGGGCGGAAGGGGCGGTCCTGCTGGGGCGGACCAACATGGATGAATTTGCGATGGGTTCTTCGACCGAGAATTCGGCCTTGAAGGTTACCCGTAATCCGGCCAATACGGCCCATGTTCCGGGAGGTTCCAGCGGGGGATCGGCGGCAGCCGTTGCGGGGGGCATCGCCCTGGCTTCGCTGGGGTCCGACACGGGCGGATCAATCCGTCAGCCGGCTGCTTTCTGCGGATGTGTGGGGTTGAAACCTACCTATGGACGGGTTTCCCGATACGGGCTGGTGGCCTTTGCATCGTCCCTGGACCAGGTGGGGCCCCTGACCAGGAACGTGCGGGATGCAGCCTTGTTGCTGGGGATTATTGCCGGGCGTGATCCGGCGGATGCCACCACGGCTGATGTGCCGGTTCCGGATTATGCGGCGGGGTTCACGGATTCGCTGAAAGGGGTTCGCCTGGGATTGCCCCGCGAATATTTCGTTGACGGGATGGACCCGGATGTCGAGGGCCGGGTCCGGGAGGCTGTTGCGGTGTGCCGTGGGTTGGGGGCTGAGATCGTGCCGGTATCGTTGCCGCATACCGAGTATGCCATTGCCACCTATTACATTATTGCCACGGCCGAAGCCTCCGCCAACCTGGCGCGTTATGACGGGGTCCGTTACGGTTTCCGGGCTGACGGGGCGGAGGATTCGCTTGACCTGTACGTCCGGACGCGTGCGCAAGGGTTTGGCCCCGAGGTCAAACGCCGTATCATCCTGGGTACGTATGTGCTCAGCAGCGGATACTATGACGCCTATTACCTGTCGGCGCAGAAAGTCAGGACCCTGATCCGGGGCGATTTTGATGCGGCTTTCCAGCAGTGTGATGCGATCCTCGCACCGGTTACCCCGACTCCGGCCTACCGCTTCGGGGAACGGACGGGTGATCCTTTGTCCATGTATTTGAGCGATATCTTTACGGCGACGATCAACCTGGCCGGTATATGCGCCTTGTCGGTTCCCTGCGGGCTGACGGGGGGTGGTCTGCCGGTGGGGTTGCAGGTGATCGGGCCGGCGTTTGGCGAATCGGCCATCCTGCGGGTTGGTCATGCCTATGAGCGGTCCCGCGACGGGAAGGCCGGGGCATGAACTGGAAACCTGCCATAGGCCTTGAAGTGCATGTTCAGCTCAAGACACGGTCCAAGTTGTTTTGTGGTTGCAGCACGGCGTACGGATCGGAACCCAACACGCAGGTGTGCCCGGTTTGCCTGGGGTATCCGGGTGCCATGCCGGTGCTCAACCGCGAGGCGGTTCGCCTGACGGTCCGGACCGGCCTGATGATTGGTTCGGAAATCCCGGGGTTCAGCAAATTTGACCGTAAAAGTTATTTTTATCCGGACATGCCGAAGAATTACCAGGTCTCCCAGTATGATCAGCCGTTCTGCGTGGGTGGCGGCGTGGATATCCAGGTTGAAGGTCGCACCCGGCGGATCAGGATTGTCCGGATCCATCTCGAAGAGGATGTGGCCAAAAACATGCACTTTCGCACGGTCAGTGGCATTGATTTTAACCGTGGCGGAGTCCCCTTGATGGAAATCGTGTCGTATCCCGACCTGGAATCGCCGGAAGAAGCCCAGGCCTTCCTGCTGGCGCTGAAGCAGATCCTGCAATACATCGATGTCAGCGACTGCAACCTGGAGGCGGGAAACATCCGGTGTGATGTGAATTGCAGTGTACGTCCGGCTGATCAGGCGGCCCTGGGTACGAAGACCGAGATCAAGAACATGAACACCTTCAAAGGTGTGTTTCATGCGCTGGAGCATGAAATTCAGCGGCAGGTGTCGGTGCTGGAAGGCGGGGGACGGGTGTACCAGGAGACCTTGCGTTGGGATCCGGATGCCGGTGCAACCCATGCCATGCGTTCCAAGGAGGATGCCCATGACTACCGGTATTTTCCCGAACCGGATCTTCCTCCCGTCCGGTTGGATCCTGCCGTCGTGGACGGTTGGCGCGCCTCGTTGCCGGAAGCGCCCAGGGTTCGAAGGGAACGGCTGGTGCGGGAATACGGCATTCCCGATTATGATGCCGGTGTCCTGACTGCCGACCAGGCGGTGGCGGATTATTTTGAAGCGGCGGTGCGGCATGCGTCCAATGCCAAGGCGGTTTCCAACTGGATCATGACCGAGATGTTGCGGCGGTTGTCGGAACGTGCGATGGATATCCGGTCGGTCCGGATATCCCCGGAGTCGCTCGGGAACCTGGTACAACTGACGGAGCGCCGGACCCTTAATTCCAATACCGCCAAGGACGTGTTTGCCGAACTGTTTGAGCAGGGGGGGGATCCCCGATCCATTGTGGAGCGCCGGGGATTGGCTCGTATCAGTGATCCGGCCGCGCTGGAGTCGTTGGTCGACCGGGTGCTGACCGAGCAGGCGCGGTCGGCGGCCGATTACCGTGCGGGCAAGGCGGCGGCCCTGCAATTCCTGGTGGGGCAGGTGATGCGACTGAGCAAGGGGCAGGCGGATCCGCATCAAACGGCCGACCTGCTGAAGTCGCGCTTAAAAACGTGAGGCGGTTCCAGGCTTGCTTTCGATCCGTCTGGCCGCTATACAACCGTTCGTGGGGCCGTATGCCATGATACGGTGACGCGGTGACGGGACGAACGGGTTGGGAGTACGCGTGACCTCTAACGACGACTACGTGCTGGAGATTCTGACCGAAAACGGGGTGGTCCAGGCCGAACATCTCGAGCGGGCACGCGAAATTGCCGTTCGGGAAGGGGTCAGTGTCGTCGATGCCCTGGTCCGGGATGGCATCCTGCGGGAGGCGGACATCCTGCAGGCTTTGGCCAGCCAATTCGGCATGGAAATGGTCAGCCTGCAGGGGTTGGAGCTGGCGCCCGAACTCCGGGATTCCGTGCCGGTCGAGATTGCCCGCCGCTACCACGTGGTGCCCGTTGTGCGGACCGATCATGCGCTGACGGTGGCCATTTCGGATCCGCTGGACTATGATACGCTGGACAATCTCCGCCATCTCCTGAAATGCAACGTCGAAGGGGTGGTGGCGACCCGTGACGAGATCAATGTTGCGCTCGACAAGTATTACGCGGTTGAGGCGGACATGTCAGCCATGCTTGACCAGATGGATGACACGGGTGTGGATGTGTCGCTGGGTGGATTGGACGCCGGTTCGGACGCCTCTGCTTCGGAGTCGGATGCACCGATCATCAAGCTGGTCAGCAAGATCATCCTGGAAGCCTTCCGGCACCGGGCGTCGGATATTCATCTGGAGCCGATGGAGAAGCGTTTCCGGGTCCGGTTCCGCATTGATGGTGTGCTGCACGAAGTGGATAATCCTCCCAAACGGCTGCAGTCCGCCATCATTTCGCGTGTCAAGATCATGGCGGAAATGGATATTTCAGAGAAACGCATACCGCAGGACGGTCGGATACAGGTGAACATCATGGGGCGGGATATCGACCTGCGTGTGTCCACGGTTCCGGCTTCCCATGGCGAAGGCGTGGTCATGCGTATCCTTGATAAGCAGAATCTGGCGCTCGGGTTGCCCAAACTCGGCTTTTTCTCGGACGATCAACAAACCTTTGAACGGTTGATCAACCTGCCGGACGGCATCCTGCTGGTGACCGGCCCCACGGGCTCGGGCAAGACCACGACCTTGTATGCCTGCCTGGGGGAAATCAACCGGCCGGACCGCAAGATCATCACGGTGGAGAACCCGGTCGAATACCATATGTCCGGTGTGAACCAGGTCCAGGTACGGGAGGATGTCGGCATGACGTTTGCGGCTGCCCTGCGTGCCATTCTGCGTCAGGCGCCCAATATCGTGATGATCGGTGAAATCCGCGACAAGGAAACCGCCAGTATCGCCACCGAGGCATCGCTGACCGGTCACCTGGTGTTCAGCACCCTTCACACCAATGATGCCCCCAGCGCCGTGACCCGTCTGCTGGATATCGGCGTCAAGCCCTTCCTGGTGGCCTCGTCCCTCCGGGCGGTCATTGCCCAGCGGCTGGTTCGCCTGATTTGCGATAATTGCCGGGAACCTACCCAGGCATCGGAACATCATCTCCGAATCCTGGGAGCCTTGGGGGAGCAACTGAATTCCGTGGAGATTTTCAAGGGGCGCGGGTGCAGTAACTGTTCCCTGAGCGGCTATATGGGCCGCAAGGGGCTCTTTGAGATATTTACGATTACCGAGGAAATCCAGCGGATGATCTACGAGAAGGTTCCGGCATCGCAGTTGCGTAAACGGGCGCGGGAAAACGGCATGCACACCCTGCGTGAGGACGGGGTACGCAAGGTCCTGGCAGGCATCACCACCCTGGATGAAGTGATGCGTGTAACCATGGGAGATCAAGCCTGATGAGCACACCTGAAATGAGTGAATTGCTTGACTTGGTGGTGGAGGAGAAGGCTTCCGATCTGCATATCACGGTCGGATTGCCCCCGGTCCTGCGCATTCATGGCGGTATGCAGCCATTGGATGCCGATCCGTTGACTCCCGAGGATACCGAACGGTTGATGAAGAGCATTACGTCGCCCGACCATCAGCAGAAAGTGCGTGAGCATGGCGGAACCGATTTTGGTTTCGGTTTCGGTGACAAGGCGCGTTTCCGGGTGAGCGTGTTGCGGTCCAAGGGGAATGTGGGCATCGTTCTACGGCAGATTCCCAATGATCTGTTGAGCCTGGAACAGATCGGGTTGCCGGCCCAGATCAAGGAGTTGTTGTTCAAGCCCCGCGGATTGGTCCTGGTTACCGGACCCACCGGATCCGGAAAATCCACCACGCTGGCCAGCATGGTGAACGTAATCAACATTGAACGGGATGCCCATATCATCACGATCGAGGATCCCATCGAATATTATCATTCCCATAAGCAATCGATAGTAACCCAGCGTGAGGTCGGTGTCGATGTGCCGTCGTTCGAGGAGGCGCTTCGCCGGGCCCTGCGTCAGGACCCCGACGTGATCCTCGTGGGTGAAATGCGCGACCTGGAGACCATGCGGGCTGCCATTACCGCGGCTGAAACCGGGCATCTGGTCTTTGCCACCCTGCATACGACTGGAGCGGCTGCCACGGTGGACCGTATCGTCGATGCCTTCCCGACGGATCAGCAGGAGCAGGTGCGGACCCAGCTGTCGGTGGGACTGGTTGCGGTGGTGTCCCAGTTGCTGCTGGTCCGTGCCGATAAACCCGGCCGCGTGGCGGCCTTTGAGATCATGATCGCCACGTCCTCGATCCGGTCGTTGATCCGCGACAACAAGACGTTCCGCATCACCTCGGACATCCAGACGGGCGCCAAGCACGGCATGATCACCCTGGATGCCCACCTGATGGCCTTGTACGAGGCGGGGCAGATCCGCTATGAAGACCTGATCACCAAGTCGCAGGATCCGGAGGCCGTGGTGCAGAAGTTGCAGGCGGCGGGTGGAGCCCGCCGTTAGGCGGGGGAGGGGCAGTCGGATATGGCCGAGACAAACAGCTTGCAGGATCCGTTGCTCCTGTTGTTGGTTGAACGTAAGGCCCTGACGGCGGAACAAGCCCAGCAGGTCCTGGACGAACACCAGCAAGGAGGGCGACCGGTCCGTACGCTGGTGATCGACATGGGGATGATCGAGGAAGATCCTCTGATCCAGCATATTGCCGAATTCCTCGGCACCGAGGTGATCAACCTGCCCGCCACGGATATTCCGCCGGATGTGATCCGGAGTGTCCCGGCCAGCGTGGCCCGCATGTATAACGTGGTGCCGGTCGAGGTCGGTGGCACCACGGTCCGCCTGGCCACCTCCAATCTCGTCAATCCCCAGGTCAGTGACGAGTTGATGTTTGTTCTGACCAGCGATGTGACCTTTGTGTTGGCCCGCGAAGAAGACATCAAGAATTGCATCAACCAGTTTTATGGTGATGAAAGCAACGCGGTTTCTGAAATGCTGTCCACGCTTGAAGCCGAAATCGGCGAGGCGGGGGACCGGTTGGGCGGGGCTGCAGAGGGTGATGAGAAAAGCATTGAAGAGGCGGCGGGTTCCACGCCGGTCATCAAGTTTGTGAACCTGGTGATGTACCAGGCGATCAACGACAAGGCGTCGGACATCCATTTCGAGCCTTTTGAGAAGGAATTCAAGATCCGGTACCGGGTGGATGGCGCGTTGTACGAGATGACCCCGCCACCGAAACGCCTGGGAGCCCCGATCATTTCCCGCGTGAAGGTCATGGCCGGTTTGAATATTGCGGAACGCCGGATTCCCCAGGATGGACGCATCCAGATTACGATCGGCGGCCGGGTTATCGATCTGCGTGTCTCCACCCTGCCCACGCAGTTCGGCGAAAGCGTCGTGTTGCGGGTGTTGGACCGGAGCGTGGTGTCACTGGCGCTGGAAAACCTGGGCATACCGGACGACGTGTTTGATTCCTTCACGATGGATGTGGAGAAGCCCAATGGCATCATCATCGTGACCGGTCCGACCGGCTCCGGAAAAACGACCACCCTGTATTCGGCCCTTCGGCGCATCAATACGGTGGACCGCAAGCTGTTGACCGCGGAGGAACCGGTTGAATATGACATCGAGGGCATCATCCAGGTGCCGATCAGCGAGGTCAGCGGCAATACGTTCCCCCTGGTGTTGCGGGCCTTCATGCGGCAGGACCCGGACGTCATGATGGTGGGTGAAATCCGGGATCTCGAGACGGCGCAGATTGCCATTCAGGCGTCGTTGACGGGCCATCTGGTCTTCAGCACCCTGCATACCAATGATGCGGCGGGTGCCGTGACGCGGTTGATCGATATGGATGTGGAGCCATACCTGATCTCATCCACGCTGGAAGCCGTGGTCGGGCAACGGCTGGTCCGGGTGATTTGCGAGGCCTGCAAGACGGCCGTGGACCCCGATGAGGAATCGCTCCGCTTGCTCGGATTGAATGCCCGGGATGTCGAAGGCCGGAAATTCTACCGGGGCAGCGGATGCCCCAAGTGCAGCGAGAAGGGGTATAAGGGCCGCAAGGGCATCTATGAATACCTGTCGATGTCAAATCCGGTTCGCGAATTGATCGATCAGCGTCAACCAACACTGGTGATTCGCGAAAAAGCCATTCAATTGGGCATGCGAACGCTCCGGGAGGATGGAATCCGGAATATCCTGGATGGGTATACGACCGTGGACGAGGTGATCAAATACACCTGACGGTTGTGGGCCGGGATTTCTTCCCGGCCACTCGATTCAACATGGAAGGATGAGGCGTGTATGGAAACGGTTGTTATACTGGGCAGCGGGCCGGCTGGATTGACGGCGGCCCTCTATGCCGCACGTGCGAATCTTCAGCCGTTGGTCGTCGAGGGGCTTCAGCCGGGTGGACAGTTGACCACCACCACCGATGTCGAAAATTATCCGGGGTTCGAAGCGGCGGTGACGGGACCTGAACTGGTGGCGCGGATGCACCGGCAGGCCGAACGGTTCGGCGCCCGGTTCAACGGGAATGAAGTGACCACGGTGGATTTGAAGCAACGTCCGTTCCGCCTGGTGTTGTCCGATGCGTCCGTGGTGGAGACCCGTTCGCTGGTGGTGGCCACCGGTGCCACCGCCCAATACCTGGGGGTAAAATCCGAACAGGCGTTGATCGGGCGGGGCGTGTCGGCCTGTGCCACCTGTGATGGAGCCTTTTACCGGAACCAGCCGGTGGCCGTGGTGGGAGGTGGTGATACGGCCATGGAAGAAGCGATGTTTCTTTCCCGGTTATGCTCCACGGTGACCTTGATTCACCGGCGTGATGCGTTCCGGGCTTCCAAGATCATGGGGGAACGTGTGCGGGCCAATCCGAAAATCGAGATTCGCTGGAATTCCGTGGTCGAAGAGGTGCTGGATGCCGCCAAGGGAATCGTCACAGGGCTTCGATTGCGTCAGGTCCAGACGGGTGAGTTATCCGAGCTGGCGGTGACCGGATTGTTTGTGGCCATCGGCCATATTCCCAATACGGGCATGTTAAAGGGGCAACTGGACATGGATGCCAAGGGGTTTATCGTGGCGGATCATACCCGGACCACGGTGGAAGGTGTGTTTGCCGCCGGCGATGTCCAGGATCCGCTCTACAAGCAGGCCGTTACGGCGGCCGGGTCCGGTTGCATGGCGGCCCTGGAGCTGGAACGATATCTGCAGACGCAGGAAGGGTAATGCCGCCCATGAACGGAATGTCGTCCCACTCCGGCACGGCCGGGGCGTCCCGGGCAGAATGGGCCTCCTATCGCCGCCTGCTGGCCTATGTGCGTCCGTATCGCAGTCGGCTGATTGTGGGGATTGTTTTCGGCGCGGTGTTTGCCGGATCCACCCTGGGTGCACTGCCGGCGTTACGCGAATTGCTGGGGCGAACCTTTGACCTGGAAACGGCCGGCTTTGGTGAGGTGGCCGGGATTGCGTTCCTGTTGCTGGGCTTTGTCGTGCTCCGGGGGATTGGCGAGTATCTCAGCAAATATCTCATCCTGTGGGTCGGCAACCGGGTGGTGACGGATTTGAGGATCCAGGTTTTCTCCCACCTGCAGAATCTTTCGGTGGCCTTTTTTGACCGGAACAAGACCGGGGAAATAATTTCCCGAACCCTGAACGACACCGCCATGCTGGAAAAGGCGGTGTCGGAAATCCTGTCGGATCTGGCGCGGGAACCCCTGATGTTGATCGGGGCGGCCGCTTATGTTTTCTGGTTGGACTGGCAACTGGCCCTGGCGACGATCGTGGTTTTCCCGTTGTGCCTGATACCCATTACCGTTTTCGGCCGCAAGGTCAGGCGGGCGGGGCGGGAAGGCCAGGAGCGGTTGGCCGAGTTGCTGGGCGTCATGCAGGAAGCCGTTCTGGGGGTGCGGGTGGTCAAGGCGTTCGGCATGGAGGCCCACGAATTGAGCCGGTTCACGGTTCAGGCACGTTCATTTTTCGGGCGTATCATGCGGGTGGTGCGGGCCATGGCCATGATTGAGCCGATCATTGTCCTGTTATCGGCCATCGGACTGATCGTTGCCCTGGGTTATGCCAAGGTGAACGGCATGCAGCAGGAGGCGTTCTTTACCTTTGCGATTGCCCTGGTGATCATGTATGCGCCGGTCAAGAAGTTGAGCCGGATACACCTTTCGGTTCAGCACAGTTCGGCTGCGGCGGACCGGATATTCGAGATCCTGGATACGGAGAATTCGGTTCGGAATCTTCCCGGGGCTCCGGTATTCCCGGGCCCGGTTTCGGAAGTGCGCCTGGAACAGGTTGGGTTCGATTATGGTGACGGGTCGGTGCTTTCCGGCGTGAACCTGGTGGTAAAGGCCGGTGAACGGATCGGGATCGTGGGTGGTTCAGGCGCCGGGAAAACCACCCTGATCAACCTGTTGCCGCGATTTTTCGACCCAACACGGGGCCGGGTCTGTTTCAACGGCATGGATATCCGCGATTGCGATGTGGCCTCGATACGGTTGCAGATCGGTCTGGTCACACAGGAGACCTTCCTTTTCAACGATACCGTGGCCAATAACATCCGCTATGGGACCGCCTCCGCGACGCAGGCGGCGATCGAGCAGGCCGCGCGACTGGCGCATGCCGCGGAATTCATCGAACACATGCCGCACGGGTATGACACCCACATCGGGGAACGCGGGGTGCGCCTGTCCGGTGGCCAGCGGCAGCGCCTGGCGATTGCGCGGGCCATGTTGCGGAATCCGCCGATCCTGATCCTCGATGAAGCCACCAGTGCGCTCGACACCGAGGCGGAACGCGTGGTGCAGGCGGCCATTGACGAGGTGATGGCGGGACGCACGGTCTTTGCCATTGCCCACCGCCTGTCCACC
>MHBQ01000167.1 GCA_001803315.1 Lentisphaerae bacterium RIFOXYC12_FULL_60_16 | reverse complement strand
TAAACCCAGACACCTCATGGTCGCTCCTTCTCACAGAAATCGAGGCTAGTTAATGTCCAAAACATGCCTTATCTTAGTGCCATTCGGGACAGACACGCATGGCACCGTGTCCGCGCCTTACCAGGACCAGGCTTCCGGGGCTTCGCCGGGGCCAGGCCAGAGGGCGTCCAGCTGCTTGAGGATTTCCGGTGACAACACCACATCGATCGCCGGTATGCTGTCGTCGAGTTGTGCCACGGTCCGGGGTCCGATGATCGGCCCCACAACGCCCGGACGGCTCAACAGCCACGCCAGGGCAACCTGGGCGGGGGACAGCCCCAGGTCATGGCACAGGCTTTCATACGATTCCCTGTTTATACACCACGTCATCATACATCGGATTCTTTTGTCTCCCCTTCGAGCAGAAATTGCCAGACGGGTACGATCTCGACCGGGCCTTCCGGCGTGTCCAGTTGCCGGGGACCGTCATCCATCGTCACCAGCAGGGCGCGGCTGCCGGGTTGTTCGCGGAGGGCTTCCCGGAGCGCCGCCAACTCGCGGGACAGGGTGTCGCTGCCCTCGGGCGCCTTGAACGCGACCTGGGCCAGGGCCAGGCGTTCGTCTTCGCCGCGCCAGACGAAGTCCACCTCCCGGCCGGAGCGGGTCCGGTAGTAGTACAGCTCGCGTCCGCGCCGACGGCCGTTCACGAATACGAGGTTTTCAAGCAGGTGCCCGTCGTTAACCAGGATGCCGGTGGAGGTCGAGCGCACGAGGGCATGATCCACGGCATAGAGTTTCTTGGCGTTGGCATGCTGGCGGCTGAGCGAAGCGTCGTACAATCGCACGGTGAACAGGGCGTAGGCGTCTTCAAGCCAATCGAGAACGTCGCCGACGAATGCCTTGCTGACGCGATGATCAAGCGACTTCAGGTAGCCGGTCAGGGCGTTGATGGTGTACAGGGAGGCCGCCGAGTTGAGCAACCGGTAGGCCATGTCGCGCACGGCACACGGATGCAAGGCGTCATGGCGGTCCACCACGTCGCGGAACACCATGGTCTTGAAGTAGTCCTGATGGATCATGACCCGGAGCGGTGCGTCGGCGTCCATGACCTCCGGGAAGCCGCCGGACTGCCAGTAGCCGTCGAATGCCTTGCGGACGCGCAACCGGGCCTGCTGTCCGCGCATGTCAACGGGGATGCCTTTGGCGTCCAGATACTCGGCAAACGAGAACGGAAACAACTCCCAGGCCAGGGAACGGCCGCGCATGGCGGTGCCCACTTCGCGCGCCAGCATGCCGGCGGAGGAGCCGGTCAGATAGACGCTCATGTTTTCGGTCCGCATCAGCCGGTCCGCGAACGACTCCCAGCCTCGGGCCATCTGGATTTCATCGAGGAAACAATGCAGGCCAGTCCGGCCCTTCCGCTCGGGATAGAGGCCGAAGTAGGCCTCGGTGAGAAGGTTCAGGTTGCCCTGCCGGACTTCTTCGAGGCGGTCGTCGAAGAGGTTTGCATAGAGGATATCCTCCATGGCGACGCCCTGGCCGAGCAGACCGGCGATCATCTGGTTCAGGAGCGTGGACTTGCCGCTGCGTCGCGCCCCGATGCAGACGAACGCCTTGCCGGGAACCAGCCGGTAGGCAAGACGGCGCGGCACACCGGTGAAGCGCACCTGCCGCTGGGCCTCCAGCAGCACATCCTGAATGGTCTGGATTGAATTCATGGCATCAAAATGGACAAGACATTGTCCGATTTCAATACAAATCGGTCATTGTCTTTACCACTTAATGATTTCAGGTGATTTCAAGGGACAGGCACCGCTTGTCACGCATTAGCGGTTATGTCCAGAATCCTCAAGTTATCACTTACCGGCTCACCCGCCGCATTTCTATCCAGATAGGACTCGGTTCGACAGGTACTCAATCCCTGCAAGGTCTGTAACAATTCATTCATGGTCACTGACGCATCTCGACAGGTCCCCAACACTTCCCGTCCGTGTGGTGAAAGCGGTTCCTGTTCGAGCAATTGAGTACCAACATGTACCACCGTAACCGGCTGTCCGAAATGATGACAAATGGTCCCAAAACTCTGCACCATAACCCGTTGCTGTTCGGCAGCAATCAAGGCTTCCTGCTGATCCCTGATGGTCTTGATACGTTGCCTGGCGTTCTCAACAATCATGGCCAGATATTTCTGAATGGCTTTCAGATCATCGCTGTCACGGGGCAGATCAATTTGGTCGGGTAAGGCTCCTTCAGCCAGTTGCCGCAGGTGATGACGAAGCTTCATGACGGCCAGCGGGTATTGAACCAGGAGCCAGACCCCGAGTAGAAAAAACGGGATCAGTCCCATCACAAGCCCCTTCGACACATTTCCCATCATGGTTATTTCCAGGGAATGGGAGACCACAAGATAACACAACGTCAGTGCCGGAATGATCAAAATCATCACAATCGCCACTTCAAACTGCAGCCTGGCACCACGGGAAGAAAAGGATAAACCCCGGGTGTTCAGGTTCAGACTAAACAAGTCCGCAAGAATCTTCCATACCCGCCCCAACCATACCCGGGCTTGCATCTCAAAACGAGCATACGCCTCGCTATCAACCCCTTGATGGTTCAATACATCACCCGCCGAAACCTTGAGATCGGAATATAAAATTCCATTGGCCGGGATCATAACGACACCCCCCCCCTCGCTCGACTCACCACACATGAAACCACTGCCTATAATTATAGAACGCACGTTTCATGCCAATACTGTAGAACATGTAAATTGCTCATGGTTAACAATATACAAATTCTAGTGATAGTTGTTTGTCGTAAAATATGATCGATTTTAGTACACATTTTGACCGTTTGTTTCATTATCGGACATGTGGTGGCGGGATTTCAACGCCGCAGGGATTTCAAGGGACCGATTTCAAGGGACAGACACCTGTGCTGTCACCACCATTGACAATCGGGGTCGAAAGTGTACGTTAATCCGATGCCGAGTTCTTTCGCGCTCGCGAAGGGAACGGGGGACCCAAGTTACAAGGGGGCGTATCCTGCCATGAAGGCAGGAGGAACACCTGGAAGTTCCAGCCCGTCAGCTAACCTCGTAGGCGGTTTCAGGGCGACCAACAAACGTTCTCGCCCTTGGTGTGACATAGGCAGGGTAACGCGCGGACGATCCAGCCGTGACGGAGTGCTTGACGGCCGGGGATGGACTCCGGCCGGCACGCGTAGCCGTCTTTGTCCGGCGGGTGACCAGCCAGGGAGAGGGTCGTGCATAAAGAGTTCTCGAAGGTTCTGGCCGGATTCAGGCATTTCGTTGGACGGATGCATCCCGCCAAGCTCGTTCTGTTTGGTTATGCGTGGTACATCGTGCTTGGTTGGTTATTTCTCAGCCTGCCGATTGCGCAACAGGGACCTGGAACAAAGGCGATCGATAACCTGTTCATCGCAACCTCGGCGGTATCCACAACCGGGTTGACGCCCATCAGCATCACGGACGATTACACGTGGTTCGGTCAGCTGGTTGTGCTCATCCTCATCCAGGTCGGCGGCGTCGGTTACATGACCTTCGGCTCGTTCATCATCCTCGCCCGGAAGCAGGCGTTGCCCCTGACTCAAAGCAAAATCGGCAAAACCGTCTTCAGCCTGCCCGGATCTTTCGACCTGGGCCACTTCATCCGGTGTGTGATTGCCTTCACGATACTGATCGAGAGCGTGGGCGCCGTTGTTTTGTTCTTCATCTTCCGGGCAGCGGGTCAGCCGGACGCCGTGTGGAGCGCCGTCTTCCACAGTGTCTCGTCGTTCTGCACGGCGGGATTCAGCATCTACAATAACAGCCTGGAGGGGTTCTCCGGGAATTTCTGGCTCACCGTCACGATCGCGACGATGAGCTATCTCGGCGCCATCGGCTTTATCGTCTTTCTCGACTTCTGGAACATGCTCACCGGGCGAACCCAGTCCATTACGCTCACCAGCAAAATCATCCTCTGGACAACCTTCTGGATGAGTTGCACGGGAACGTTCCTGCTGTTCATCGGAGAACCGTCGCTCTGGGCAAAACCCCTGGATGAGCGCATCCTGACCGCCTTCTTCCAGGCCATGTCTGCGATGACTACGGTGGGCTTCAATACGGTGGGGATCGGGGCGCTCTCAAAGTCCTCGGCACTCCTGCTCATCATCCTCATGGTCATCGGGTCATCGCCATCGGGAACCGGTGGCGGGTTGAAGTGCACAACCTTTTCCGCCTTCATCGGTGTGATGCGCAGCGCCATACGGGGCGAACAGGAGGTCCGTTTCTGGAACCGGCCGGTCCCGATGGAGCGCGTCTGGACCGCCGTGGGGAGCGTCGGGTTCTACCTGTCCGCCCTCGTCATCGGCACCTACCTGATGGAAATGACGGAAACGTCACCTTTCGATCAGAATTTTTTCGAAGTGGCTTCCGCGCTTGGCACCGTGGGCTTGAGCATGGGTGTTACGCCGTCCCTCAGCAACATTGGCAAACTGATTATCGTTCTGCTCATGTTCTGCGGCCGGTTGGGCCCCTTGACCTTCGGCATGGCCCTGTTCGGCGGTCCCAACACCGACGACGGGAAACAGGACAACGATCTGGCCGTATAGAAGGCACCAGGGTCACGTCACCCGCTCCATCCGCAGCACCACGGCCGCCCCGGCCGGCACCGGCCAGCAGACCGTTTCCCCGGAACGATGCGTTTCCCGTCGTTCGATCATCGGATATTCCTGGCGGATCCCGGCAGCCGACGTACCTGAGAATCCGATGGATTCAGGGGTCAGGGCAAACGTCACGGATTGATCCTGCGGCGTGGGGTTGAAGAGAAAGATCAGGCCACGGGCGCCGATCAGGTGGGCCGAGCCGTCCACCCTGCCCTTGCCCGGCCAGTCGAATAGATCGTGGCGCACCAGCAGATATCCGGTGTTCTTGCGCCCCCACGCAAGCCACTTGCGGATCTCCGCCTTGTCGGTATCCGGAATCCCCGCCTTGGTGGGCAGATACAACAGCAGATTCGGTGAACAGGAAAGGGCGCTGAGCATGAGGTAGTCGATATGTCCGTGCGGCCAGTCAGGGAGATGATTTGGATCGCCATAGCTCGGAAACAAAAGCGACCAGTCCAGCCAGTGGGGGAAAAAGTGGTGGTGGACCCGGATACGCGAGGCGGTACGGACTTCGTCACCGGCCGCGATATTCGATCCCCCCGTTCCGCTTTCAATGAGCGTGAAACAGGCATCCACGTTGCGCTGCGCCCAAATCCCCAGATCCATGGGCGGGCGGCACATGGCGATATAGAGGCCTGGATGACGGCGGCGGACTTCGGCGATTAATTCATCGAGCCGGCGCTGGCAGGCATAATTTGAATCGCCGGAAAGGTGGTCGTGGTTTTCAGCCAGGCAGGTTACCGGCACGATGGTCTGAACAAAAGCTCCCGTCCCCCAGAAATCCCCGTCCATGCACCAGGCATCATAATATCCCGAACCCAAAGCATCCTCGAGGATGATCTGTTTGAGCCAGTCATAAAATGGACCACAGGCCAGGCAGTTCGCCTGGCGGTCCCGGAAGTTGTCGGCATTCGCACCGCCCAGCGCCGGGCCTTCCACCCCGCGCAACCATTCAGGCCGGTCCATGCGAAATGGCCCGCCATGGGTACGCCAGGGGTGGGTATTGTTCATCGTCGGCCATTGCACCACCTTCAGTTTCAACGCACGGGCTCTTTCCAGGAAGCGCCGGACGGGGTCGCTCAACGCATACCGGTCGCCTTCCCGCAAGCTGGCCATCCGCCGTGAATCGCCGCCCCACGGATGGCAGTCGGTAACACCATCCAACCCGCAATCGGCAAGGAACTCCAAGGCATGCAGATCGCCTTCGAGTTTTTCGTTTGAATCGTAGGCATCCTGTTCCATCTGGCAATGCCAACCGCAGGCGAAGGCCATCAATCCATGCCGCGGAGGCCCGAGTATCGACGAGGCCATTGCCATTATCGCCGCCGATTCCGAAGGCAGCGGCAGAACTTTTGCGCGAACCGGACCGGACGTTACCGCCTCCCCTTTATCGGTTCCCGCCGCGGCCGCACCGTTAACCCCGCGGTCGGCGCCCTTGCCAACAATCGCCGCGGCCGAAATCGGATTCCATTCCACCGCGCGTGCATCGCGCCCATCACGGCGATAAACACCCACGTAGACCTTTTCACATTCCAGCCGCTGACCTGCCTCAACCTTCAGGCTGGGCGCATACCCCAACGCCAGTGCATCGTTTTCAATAGTCGAGTTATCATAAGGCATTTCGACACCCGTGAAGAATCCGCCCGCCGCCGTACGGCCCAAAAACGTCCGCGATGGCTCGCTATCCGGAGGACGCTCTACCCGCCAACCGTGTTTCGCCTCGACATATTCCGTCACCCAGTCGAAATTCGGGTGCCGGTAACAGGCAATCTCCAACCCCCCGGCAGCAAAGACCGGGCGGCTGACCAGGATCTGCTTCACACCGCCGGCAGCGGCGAAGATGACGGCCATACGCTTCTGGAAGAAAGGATCAGCCTGCCGCAGTTCGTAGGCAACCTCGACGGTCAGGTCGGCATCGGCATACCTGACACGGGCGGTATCCACCGTCATATGCCATTCCACCTGCCGCATTTCCGCCTGTGGGCGGCGGAACGCGTTCGTTTCCACCGCAAAGGCATCACCGGTTACCGCATAAGTCTCCCCGGTAAGCTTGTTGGTGATCGTCCGTAATCCGCCTGCCGTACGGTCGAACTCCAGCCGCAAGGCCGTGTTTTCCAATAGCGCCCGGGTGAGATTGTCTTTCATTTTGCCCTCTTCTCCACCGCATTTTCAAGATTCGCCGGTCGCCAACATCCGGTCATCATACCCCGATTTCAAGGGATAGACACCTGATAATCCAGGACAGGCCCTTCGACATAAAGAAAACATCAGGTGCAATTTCCACATAAATCTGCAAATGTTTTGTCTGTCACCGGATTTTGCAGGGAACACACCTCGTGGGAGTAAGCTATGCCTAAGCGACGGTACATGCTCGATGACGACCCGACGATTCCCATCCTGGCATGGATCTGGCCCAGCGCCGACGTTATTCGTCCGGACGTCATGAAGGCCATGGCCGAAGCGGGGTTCAACATCAGCCTCGCCGATTTCACCGGGGATGCGTTCGGCAACGCCCTGGACATTGCGCACGACGCGGGCATGCGCCTGCTCGTGCGGCATCCGGCGTTCGACCTGGGGCGAATGACGCCTGAGAAGGGCCGGGACTATACCCTTACGACGGCGCAGAAAAGCCGGATTCGCGCCATGGTGAAGAAGCTGCACAAGCACCCGGGATTGTACGGCTACTACATTCACGACGAGCCGGCTCATGCCGACTACGACTGGAATGCGGCGGTCATCCACGAAATCGAGGCGATCGACGACTACCACATGTGCTACGTCAACCACAACGCACCCGTGATCCAGGGCGGCTACGGCGCGGGTACGCAGGAGGCGCTCTGGCGCGACTGGATCCGCAAGACGCAGCCGCGCTTTCTGAGCTACGATCACTATCCCATCGAGCAGAAACCGAGGCATCTGATCGAGGCCATGGGCGAAAAGGCGTTCAACGGGTTCCCCGGCGGGATCGTGGTGAAGCCACATTACTTCTCGTCATTGGATTTCGCCCGGTCATTCTGCATGGCGCTGGATCTCCCGTTGTGGGCATTCACCTGCAGCACGCCGCATTGGTCCTATCCGGTCCCGACCGAGGGGCACATCCGTTTCCAGCTCATGTGTGACCTGGCATACGGGGCGCGGGGGTTGCAGTACTTCGCGCCGCTGGCAGACACGGCCATCTTCCGGATCGATGGATCGCCGACGCCGGCACTGGAGATCGCCCGTCGCGTCAACCGCGACATTCATGCGCTGTGGAAGAAGATGAAGGGCTTGCGATCGATCGGCGTCCACCACCAGGGTCCGCTCTGGCCCGGCACAACGCCGCTGTTACCCACACCGACGGAAGCGTGGGGTAACGACCATCTCGGCCTGAAGTTCAAGTGCGAGGGCGATCCGGCCGTGCTGGGGCTCTTCGACGATCCGCAGGGGCAACTGTATGTGCTCGCGGTGAACCGCAACCCGGTGGAGAGCGGGGCGATCACCCTGGACCCGGGCCTTGACGACCAGGTGCCGCACAAGTGGCACCCGTTGTTGCCCGGCGAAGGGAAGCTTTTCAAACTCCGATCCGATGGACCGCCGGAAGCCGTGTAAGTGTAAGGAGCGGTATGAATCTGCAATCAGAATGGTTCCCTTTCTCCGGACATCCGCTGTCGGATTCCTGCTGGTCCTTGTCCGCGGGGCCCGACGGCAGGATCTACGCGGCCGCGTGTTGCGAGTCCCAGCCGGGCGAGACGGTCAAACTGGTCCGTTACAACGAGACCCGGCACGCGTTGGACTACCTGTTCGACCTGGACGTGAAAGCCGGCGATCCCCGGGACTCCGGGCGGGCGACCCAGTGCAAAATCCACTACAGTTTTGCTCCGTCACGCCATGACGGAATCCTCTTCATGGCGACCCACCTTTCGGGTCCCCCGATCGATCTGCCCGCCTACTCGCCCTGGTATTTCTGGCACGACCCGGAACGCTGTTTCAAGGGGGCGGCGCTGCTGGCCTACGACACGAAGCGGGATTCCGTCGTGTGGACCGACACCCTCTACCCGAAGGAAGGGTGCCGCTGTCTGCTGCACGACGAGGATCGGGGCCTGCTCTACTCGCTCAGTTATCCCCGCGATCATCTGTTCGTGTTCGATATCGCCCGGCGCCGGTCGCGCGACCTGGGACGGATCGGCTCCATCAACGCCCAGGCCCTGTTCCTCGACCGCCGGCACCGCGTATGGACCACCAGCGACTACGGGCACCTGGTGCGCTATGACCCGGATCGGGACCGCGTGGAGGTCTCGCCGGATGTCCTGCCGCACAACCCCGTTTTCCAGACCGGATGGCACAGCGTGTTTTACGATGTGGCGCCCTCGCCGGAGGGCGATTGCGTTTACGCGAGCACCTGGATCGCCCAGCCGCACCTCATCCGCATCTGGCCGGACGAAGGCGTTTGGGGCCGCGTGGAGGATCTGGGGCCCGCCACGCAGGAACGGGACCCGCACCGGCCGGTCTGCACGTTCCTGGATCATTGCGGAGGCCTGACCTTCGCCGGGGACGGGAAACTCTATTACGTCGCCTCGCGATGGAACGCGCCGGACCTGCACCAGGAACACGACCCCTTTGACCTGGCCGCGCAGAACCCGCGCGGCATCATCTGGCAGTTGGAGCCGGAAACCTGCGCACGCCGGGAGGTGGGCGAATTGGTGCGGCCCGACTATTACGCGCATTACGTGCCCCGGGGGGCCGTGGATCACAACGGTGATCTGTTCTTTGCCCATGTGGGAAGACCGCCGGTCGGGATCTTCCGCGTCCCGATGCCGGCGGAATGCCGGCGGCCTGACGCGCCGCTGCCGCTTCGAATGTGGGGATGAATATGACCACGCGCAAAAAATACGACTTCACCCGACCCGATACGCGGGAGCTTCGCGACCGCATCACGCACGGCGTGTTCCTGCGTGAGGGGAACCTCGTCGCGTTTCCGCTCTGTTTCCCGGGCGCATCCACGCCGCTGCCGCCGGACGAAAGTCAGGTGACCGCACTGAGCGTGGCGCCCAGTCACATGGTATACGGAGGAACCAGCGGGCGCGCGGCGCATGTCTTTGTCGGCATGTTTCATGGCGTGACGGGCTGTGTGCTGGCGCTGGGCGAGATCCGGGGGGCGACCGCGATTCCGGCGGTCTGCTGCACGCCGCGCGGCTGGGTGGCGGCCTGCAACGGCCCGGCGGGCGGTCGGCTGGTCCGGGGCGCGTATGTGCCCATGCCGTTCGACCTGATCCAGGAATGGGAGTTCACCCAGGTTCGCTTCGAGGACCTTGGGACGGCGGCGGAAGGCGAGCCGGTGGTTCATGCGGTCGCAGAACCCGGCGGAGGCGTTCTTGCCGCAACGTCGCACCACCTGGTGCGCTATCGGTCGGAGCCGCCGACCGGCGTCGAAACGCTGGCGGAGGTCGTCGGCAGCCGTCTCTCTCCCGCCCTGGACGGCAGCGTGTACGGCTTGTGCGACGCCCGGTCGCTCTGGCGGTGGGACGCGGCGTCGGGCCGCCTGGACAAGCGGGCCGTGGCACTTCCCGCTGACGCGGAAGTGGAGGCCGGGCTCCGGTGGGCGGTCGACCCGTTCCGGCGGCGGCTCTACCTGACGGATCAAAAAGGGGACCTGTTCATCCTGGAGCCGGCGCATGGGGTCCGCGGCCCGGTGGCCCGTACGCCGCTCGCCCCCGTGACGAGCCTGGCGGCAACCCTCGACGGGCGCGTATACGGAACGTGCGGCGAAGGCATGGAGCATTTCTTCCGGTACACGCCCGGGACGGATCGGATCGACGACATCGGCATGGCCGTTTCCGTCCTGGAGCGACGCCGTTACGGTTACCAGTACGCCGACGCAGCGATGGGCCGTGACGGCCAGCTCTTCTTCGGCGAAAACGACACACTCGGACACTTGTGGATCTACTTTCCCCGGATCGAACCGTCAAACTCCCTCATCTGAACACTGTCCCAACCCCCACCCGTCCCTCTGCCACCGCTTTGCGTGAATCAATCGGTTGATAAAGGATCGATCACGATAGTTTGTGTGTCCCCGAATTTCCCTATCCCACATGTCGCGGTATGTGTGGACGTAGGAGGCAGTGGCGGCGGGATCGAGGGTGTAGTAGTAGCGGCAGAGACGTTTGAAGAGTTGGACCATGGCGTCGTCGAAGCCGAAATCGAGGATGCCGTCGAGCAGGCGCTCGATGTGCCCGGCGTCATGCGAGCGCGTCTCGATCACGGCGTCAACCTCGGCGGCGTAGCCAGCATATGCCTGCCGCGCCAAATCCTGCATCTGGCCGGCCAGGGCGCTCACGTTTTCGAGCAGTGCGTCGCTCACTTCAGCACCTCCCAGTGGCCGCCTTTAGCCGGGCCGACGCGCTTCAGCAACTCCCGCTCTCTCAACTTCCGCAAATTCACCTCTATCTTGCGCACGGATATACCGACAGTGCCCGCCAGTGTCTTTGCCGATGCATGAGGATTTTCCGCTAGTACAAACAGGATCTGTCGTTGATTGTCGGTCACCTTTTCACCGACCTTTTCACCGACCTTTTCACCGACCTTTTCATTCCGCGCTTGCCCCACAGTCTCTCCCATAGTCCGCCCTTTTGCCGCAGGAGAATGTCTTTCCTCGAAGCCTCTCTGGAACGACGGGCGGTCAAAGGCAGCGATGAAAATGTCCGCCATTTCCCTGAATTTCACATCAGGCTCATGCTTGAGAATAAGCGGCATCCCGCGGCCCCAAGCCTCGACCATCTCGATGCGGCGGAACAGGTCGGCGATCAAGGGATTCCGGCGCTTGGAAACATGCCCCTTGCGTAGATCGGCGATCGTAATGCCGCCGAACAGCCCACCCGGATTACGTATCTCGACCCGATTCTTGTAGATGGCCACTTGCAGGTAGTCCGGGTCACGGTAGTCGCGGTGGCAGAAGGCGTTGATGATGGCTTCGCGCATGGCCTCAGTGGCGATTTCCGGCACGTCCTTGCGGTACAGCCCTTCCAAGCGCATGCCGATATGGATGTTCTTGAGGACATATTTCTGCGCCTCTTCAATCAACTCCAGGATGTCGCCCTTGGTGTCGTGCCGATCGATGATCATGGCGCTGTCGGTGGTGCCGAACACAGCACAGCGCAGTTCCATGGGCTCAGCGGTGAAGAACAATTTCGCGGCGTTGACCAGGCGGCCGCCACTCAGCAGTCCCAGCTTGTCGAGGGCGTTTCCCCGGGTGTCCCATTTCAGTCCCGCACGCTCGACAAACGCCCGCAATTTCGCGTCATCCAATTCATCTATGGTCAAATTACACGGCTGATTGTCCCAGCGCAGACGCTCCTGGTTCTTATCGACAATGATCTTCTCCAACTCGCGGGCGCTGAGCTGGCGGTCTTCGTCCGCCACGCGCATATAGGCGCGGCCCATCGCGTAGTACGGTTTGTCGCCGCCTTCAAAAACGACCTTGATGCAGGAGACGCCGTCAACGGTCTCCACCGTCACCTGCGGATAGATGCGCGGCTCGATATGCGCCGCAATGGACTGCGACACATCACGCAGGGTCTTGTCCGTGGCTTCGAGGCCTACCGCCTTCCCGTCATTGCGGATCCCGAACCACAACTCGCCTTTGCCGTGCTTATTCAGGATGGCTGTGATGGACATCAGGCCCGCCTTCAGCTCGGCCAGACCCTTCTTGAATTCGCGCTGTTCGGTCTCCTTCATGGGGCAGTTTCCCCGGCGTAGCCAAGCCGATTTAAAATGGTTGCCAATTCGGCAGCGGCGTAGTCACGCTCCTGTTGTAGCGCCTTCATCGGGACACGGTACTTGTCCCAAAGGTTCTCAATATGAACGACGTGTATCACGACAACGTGTCAGCCAGTCCGCGCCGACTATTGCATATTGTTGCCTACGGCACAAGAACCGAGACGCCACCATGGGATTCCGGGCACCGTCAATAGCATGGTAGGGACGGCTCGCCGAGCTGTCCGCGGCGCTTTCGGCGAAAGCGCCCTACCTTTTGGATGATGTGATTTATGACGCTGTGTATAGATAACTTTCTGAATTCATCAATCCTCCTACACTGAAGCTTCGAAGGACAAGCCTGCGGTTCCTGATCTGGGACATCAGGTGTCAGGTTTCGGGTGTCAGGTCGGAACAGTTTCTCGCCTGAAACCCGAAACCTGACACCTCATCTCCTGCCTTGTTCCCACTGAACACTTCCCTCAAGGGACAGACACCCGGCCGCCACATCGGAACGGTCCGCAGAAGCGATGCCGGACGGAAAGATAAAGAGCCGCATCCGATTCTTGCGCAATCATGGGGACTTTGCTACACATAGCCCCGTTCCTTCTGCCCGATGGTGTAACGGTAGCACAACAGACTCTGAATCTGTTTGTCTAGGTTCAAATCCTAGTCGGGCAACCACCTCAAATTCCCCTGATTTCATGGGTCGGGTTGAGCCATGATGAAGTCGAAAATACCGATCCGGAAACGCTTTGTTCCCAACGGCATCACCCTGCTGTATGAGGATCGGGATATCCTGGTGATCGACAAAAGCGCCGGGCTGTTGAGCGTCAAGGCCCGGTACGAATCCGAACTCACCGCCCATAACCTGCTCACCCAGTATATCCGCAAGGGCAATTCACGGGCCACCGCCGAGTTGTTCGTGGTGCATCGCCTGGACCGCGAAACCTCCGGCTTGCTCATGTTTGCCAAATCCCTGGCAATCCGCGAAACCCTGGCATCCCAATGGACCCGGGTCGAAAAGAAATACCTGGCCCTGGTTCATGGAACCATGAATCCCAAGAACGGCTTGATCGAATCCTACCTGGCGGACGATGAGGATTACGTGGTGCGAACCGTGCAGGATCCGCAGGAAGGAAAACTGGCTCGAACCCGCTACCAGGTGATCCGGGAATCCAATAACCAAAGCCTGCTGGAGATTGATTTGCTGACCGGCAAGAAGAATCAAATCCGCGTGCATTTGTCGGAAAAAGGACACCCCATTGTCGGCGATGCGAAATATGGCGCGCAGGGCAACGGCAAGGGGCGACTGTGTCTGCACGCGTGGAAACTGAAATTCCAGCATCCGTTCACCCATGAAGCCTTGAATTTTGAAGCGGTTATTCCGCCCTGTTTCAATGTGTAACCCCGGTCCATTGTCGATGCATTCACCCGAAAGATCCTGCATGCTCCCCCTGCTCTCCCATTTCCAGGCGCGGGAAATCATCACGGCCAGAACGTCCGGCCAGGCGAACACCCTGACCTCCACGGATCTGGGGATGACCCGCACCACGGTGCTGCTAACCATGACCGGCGTGGTGTTGCCGGACCAGTCCTCCGTTCCCTGGGAGGACATCGAAGCGATTGCGTCGGACGCGAACGACTGCTGGATTATCGAGGATCACCGGGCCCGCGTGCTGCGGCGCTATAGCGAAGCCACCGGCCACACCTACCGCCTCATGCCGACCCGCAACGCACCCGCCTTGATCATCTCGGGCTTCAACATGCACCGCATCCTGAACACCACGCCGCGTGAAGCAGCCAACGCCATGGTACGCGCACTCGGCCGGGTACACGGGGACATCCTCGATACCACCACGGGTCTCGGATATACCGCCATCGCCCTTTCAGCCGCTTCCCGCGTGGTTACGATCGAGAAGGATCCGGTGTCGACGGAGATGGCCCGGTTCAACCCCTGGTCGCAAGCGCTGTTCAACAACCCCCGCATCACCTGCGTTTCGGGAGACAGTGTGAGCGAGATTCAAGGGTTTCCCGACGCTTCCTTTGCAGCGATCATGCACGATCCACCAAGCATCCAACTGGCGGGTGAACTGTATGCCGGCACCTTCTATGAGCAGGCGTTCCGGGTCCTGAACCCCAAGGGGAAGCTATTCCACTATATCGGCGATCCCGCAAGTGCCCTCGGCTCACGCACCACCCAGGGCGTGACACGGAGACTTCATCGGGCGGGATTTGCCCGCGTGGAACAGAAAAAGGAAGCCTTCGGCGTGGTGGCGTTCAAGGCGTAACGACATCCCCCACCGGCAGACGGCTCACCATCAGAACATGTGACCCGGAGACCCGACAAACACGTGTAAATCCGTTCCCCCGGCAAACAACATGGCCGGCACCAGTCCATACCGGGCAAACAGGAAACACCCGACCGCCACACCCGCCACGGCGGGAACCATGAACAGCCAGGTTCCTTCCATGATTCCGGCTTCGGCCATCTGCAGATACACGACATAGGCACGCAACGCGATGCAAAGACCCGCCGCCACAACCGGACGGCCCGTCACCCGTGTGAACAGCGACATCGGCGCCGCCTGCAGAAACATCATCTGGAAACCCGCCGACCATAACACCAGCGCAAGACGCCCCGGCCCGCTTGACGGGTACGACAATTCCACGAAGGCCGGGTTCCCCGCACCTTGCAGGAGCCTGTGCGCCAGCGGATCAAGCCAAAATATCCGGACGGGAAGCATCACCAGCGAAACGACAACGGCAATCGCGGCACCCGTCACCAGGGTTTTACGATCCGTTACAATGCCCGGCATGCCGGCACTGCGTCCCCAGGCCCATACCGCGCCGGAAATCAGGATCATGACCAGGAACGTCAGGACAACATACTCGATGAACGGCAGATCCCCCTGCAACAGGCGTCCCACCGACATCAGGGTCAGGACGGC
>MHBQ01000166.1:4409-15391 GCA_001803315.1 Lentisphaerae bacterium RIFOXYC12_FULL_60_16 | reverse complement strand
TCCAGGTCTGCATCATCGGCGGACGTCTCACGTTGATCGACAGCGATATCGACAATGCCGCCAAGGCATCCGGGGAACCCGCGTATATCAAAAAGGGAGTCGGCCTCTATGCCGAAAACGCCTCGCTACGCGGTCTCCGGACACGCTTTCGACGAAATAAATATGCATCCAATAACAATGCTTCGGGAATGGGCATCCACATGATCGGGGGGGATGGGTGGTTCGACGCGTGTGTGTTTGAGACAAACGTGTTCAACAGCCTGGTTGCCGGCAATCGGGGGGCGGCCGTGTATGCATCGGGTACCGTTCCGTTGATTTTCACCAACTGCAATTTTACCGGCAACTATGGCGTGGGAGGACGTGGGGTGGTTTGTCTTGGGGGATCGGCGCTCAAAGCCCTTATGACCGGCTGTGTCCTTTCGAATAACAGCTTCATCACCTGGTCGGATACGGTTCTACATGAGAACGGGGGTGTTGTATCACTGGCTCGCACGTCCATTTCGGGAGGATCGGGATCAGGGTTCTCCCAATCGGGCCCGACTGGAGACGCCTCCCTCACCAACTGCCTGATTGCCTCCCAGACCACCAACGGAATATCAGTGGTGGGTGGAACCGTTCGTGTGGTCAACTGCACAACAGCGGGGAATTCCGGTTGGGGCATCCTGCAATCGACGGGGTCGTTGATGGTGCAGAATACCATTGCCTGGAACAATGCCGCTGGCGGAATTCTTACGGCCGGAGGAACCATCGGCTATACTTGTTCCCAGGAAGGACATGCAGGAACCGGCAATCTCTCCGTTAATCCTTTGTTCGAGGCTCCCGGCAACGGGAACTATCGCCTGTTCAAGGGCAGCCCCTGCATTGATGCCGCGTTGACGGAAAGCTGGATGTATACGGCGTTCGACCTGGATGGACGTCCGCGCAAGTGGGGAGTCAGGGCTGACATGGGCTGTTATGAAGCGCCAGTCGTGTCCGGAACAGTATTATCGATTCGCTGACCCTGTGGTAAGAATTGGCACCCCATACGGACCCTCAGCCAGAACGGCCACCCGTCCCCTCCCCGCATGCTGGTCAACCGCCTGTTGCACCATACGTTCCGCCTGGTCACGATCCGACCCCTTCATATCCAATCCCGCTCCGCCGTCTTGACCCGGCAAGCCGCCATCCAGGAACCGACCCCCCGTCAAACGTGGGGCGCAATAGACCAACCGCCCGGCCGGACCCAGTTTACGGAAAACCCGCGCCCACATCTGGACTTCCCACTGTTCCGGCACGAACTGCCAGTCCGGCGCCAGCAACCTCCGGTCAAGTTCATCCGCGCCCCATTCGCGCAACCGGGGCAGAACCGACCGGTACCCCCGACCACCCACCGGATCGTCATCGGTATGGTTCGCCGCCAGCACCAGCACCCCACCTGCGCGTAGCGCCCGCGAGGCTTCCACCGCCGCCTTGGCGGCCTGGTAATGGTTGATCCCCGCGAACCCGGCATGGGTGACCACGACATCATATTCCCGGCTGATGGGAATGCCGGCGTCCTGTACAACCTGTGCACAGGCGGCACGATGTGCCTTGACCAGGTCGCCGGCATACACCCCGGTTACCGCCTTGTTCCCATTCAAGGTCACGTTAAGAATGAAATCGGCGCCGGCCATGCGCGCCACAGCCAGCGATTCCTCATGGCACGGGTTCCCATCCAATTGCATACTGCACGCCCGGGCATCCGCCATCATCCGGGCACCATGAAAAACATGGGTAACCGCCTCGCCCACAATCCCCGGACAGATCGATTTCGGTCCACCGCTCATGCCGGCCATGAAATGCGGTTCCACCAACCCCGTCAGTATCCTGATGCCGGCGTCCAGATATGCCCGGTTGATCCAGACATCCGTACCCCGCGGGGTCTGCCCGAGCCGGACCAGTCCGGCCTTGTCACAACAATCATGATTCACGATCCGCACATCCGCCGCAAAGGCGCTATCGGGCAACAACCGACGCAGTTCCGGTTCGCGTAAGGGACGATGGGTGCCGGCCGCCACCAAGAGGATGATTTCCCGGACCTTACCCTTGCGAAGCAACTCCAGCAGAGGATCGACCAGACTGGCCGGTCCGCGGTATGGGACCGGCCGGGTATTGTCGCTCACGACAATCACAGCCCGTATATCCGGTTGGCGCGCCACGGCATTGTGCACGATCGTCGTCAACGGCGGGGTTCCAACCGGTACCGCCAATGCGTCACGGATCGCACGGGCCGGATCCTCCAGCGGGGCACGTTCCGGCAAACGCAACACATCCACCGCACCCGGGAAATCAATGCGGAGCGCTTCGGAACCAAATTCTATGGAAACGGTTTTTTTCATATGATATGGAACCATTGCCCTTCCAGACGGGCTCGCGGGAACTCGCCCCTCCATGCGCTTCGCTCTGTAATTTTCCCCTGGAGGGCGGAGCTCCTGCGACGCCGTCTTCGTCCATCCGGCCCTATTATTGTGTAACGCCCTCCGGAGCCGAAATCACGTTGTTCCGGTTCAGGAGAAATCCGGGATCCACTGCCCGCTTGCACGCAGCCACCCCATCAACCGCCGCCGGACCATAACAGCGCAGGAAATCGGCACGCTTGCGTTTGCCGGTACCGTGTTCCCCGGAATATACCCCGCCAAGTTCCGCGGACCGCGCCACAATGGCATCATACGCAGCCAGGGCACGCACAACCGAATCACGTTCCGGCAGGATCGTGAAATGCAAATGGCAATCCCCCAAATGCCCGAATGCCACATATTCCAACCGTTCCTCCGCAAGACGGCGATGGGTGAAATCGAGGAATGTTTCAAACTGGTCAGCCGGCACCACCGTATCGGTCATGATCGTGAACGCGCCCCGCTGTTGCACCACCTCCAGGGCCTTGGCCGGCAGGGAATGCCGCGCTTCCATGAACTGCTTCCACGTGCGTTCCGTATCCAGCAGACGAATCCCGGCATCATCGATGTCGCAATCCAGTTCCATCAACCGTTCCAGCCAGAGCCCGGCGGCTGTCTCGACGTCCCCGTCCGGCACCGGCGCCTGCAAATAGATCGCAACCTGGTCCTTACCCGGGAAAAACACCGATTCATGGTCCATGTAACGTCGGCAATTGACGCCAAAATATTCAAACGCACGCAGGGAACCCAGTCCACCTTCCAGGGATTTCGCCAGCCGGTTCCGGCACTGCACGGCACGGGCTTCGTCCGGCAGGGAGAAGAATAAATCCAATACGGCGGCCGGCGGCGGTTCCACGCGCAAGGCAACCCCGGTCACCACGCCGAAGATCCCCTCGCTCCCGACGATCAGGTCCACTAAATCGAGTACGCCATCCGGCGCCGAGAACGGCCCGCCGGCATTCTTGATCGGCGGCCGGGCATGGCGGGGCACCGGCCACTGGAGGGGGGCCACCGCGCCACCCTCAACCAGGAACTGTCCATCCCGGGAGACATACTGGCCGCGTTTCGCCTCGATCCGCCGCCCATCCGGCAACAGGCATTCCAGCCATTCCACCCAGCAACGGGTGGCCCCCTGCTCGCCCGGCACGAATCCCGACGCATTGCAGGCAATGGTTCCCCCCACCGTGGCATCCGCCCGGCTGGTGGGATCCACCGGGTAGACCAGTCCCCCTTTTGACTGTTCCACCACCGCGCGGCGCATATCCTCCAGGATCATCCCCACCGGTGCCCGCACCAGACGGGTGGCCACGTCAACGGAAACCGCGGGGGACTGGAACCCGGACAACGACACCAGGATGCCGCCTTCCGGTGTCGCGCTACCGGTCAGGTTCGATTTTCCCGCCGTAACCGTCACGGGGATACCCGTCACCTGCGACGCCGCCAGCACAACCGCCAGGTCGCGGGGGTTATCCGGTCGTGCCAGTACCTGTGCCGAAGCCGGCAGGTTGGAACTATCGCGCGCATACCCGGCGATGATGTCCGGATCGGTATCCAGCCGCACCCCGAACTGTTCGGACAGGAACGAAACCAATGACGGCACTTCCCGGCAACCCGCCAGGGATTCCAACCGCTTCCGTTCCCCGGCACGCAACAAATCCGTGGCAACAATCCGATGATCACCCATAAATCAATCTCCTGCCCAAACCCTACCGCAGGCAGGCCAATGGTTGCAATCGATCGATTCACTCGTTGAAATTGCAGGGAACCTTCCCCCGGCTCAAGGGGAAAACCACATTGCGGCATGCATTGTTCCGAATGGCCACCTCGGCGTCCTTTTCGACGGCAATCCCCACCACACTGTCGGTACAGAGATTGTTCTCCAGTACAATTCCCGCATACCGGATCTCCCAGGGCTTTCTGGCTCCACCCGGCCCCGATTCCTGGAAAGTCGTGCGGATGCCGATGCCGCAGTTGTTCGTGCTGTGATTGTGGCGGACGATCAGGCCCAGGATATCATAACCGACTTTTGCACAATCATGCGCCCGCCCGCACCGGATGAAAAAGCCCATGGCGCCGTCAAGCGCCGCGTTTTCATTGGCAGGACTCGAATATCCACGATCCATGATGTTGTTGCAGACCAGCGTGTAGGCGGCCCCACCCCAGACTTTCTGATCCCCCGCCAGCCGTACGGACCAGATGGTAATGCCCGGTCCATCCGCCACATAGTTGCCGTCGATGACGGTATCATAGCTGGACCCCCACACGATGATGTTAACCGCCTGGGTCTCGATCCGGTTATTGACCATGGTGAGATGCCGGAAAAGCGATGGGGCCGTAAAGGCGACGATACTGGCCTCATCGGGCGCCACACGCCAGGGCCTATCGAACCAGATACGCATGCCTTCACGCCGGACAATGCGGCGCACCTGGCCCATGCCACGCCCCTGGAGGACATCCACCCAGGCGCCATCCAGACACTCGTTGGTGACCTCGCCCGATGGATCGACGATCTCGGCAGTCAGGGGCCCCGTCACGCGCACGCGCGGCTCGCACCAGCGGGCGGTCCACAAATGGGTCATCAGGGCTTCCGAATCACAGTTCGGCGACATGCCATGGATGTGATTGCGTGCAATGAACAGCTCGTCGCCGCCGTAATTAAAGGAAATGAGGTTGCGCGCAAATTCCGATCGGGCGCTGACGTCGTTGTTCTCGACAATGACACGCCGCATCTCGTTGCCTTCGATCTTTGCCCCTCCCCCGTCCGCCGGCCAGGTCAGACGGGTGAAAGCGTGCAATCCCATGCCGAAATGACCGGCCTTGAGCACATTTCCGGAAATTCGCACATACGAGGAACGGTTCAAGTCCACGGCATGGCCGCCGCCAAGCACCGTGCAGTCCTCCACCACCAACCCGTCGCCCTTCAAGGCGATGCAGGCGTAATGATCGCTTCCACGGGTCGCGGAAAAGCCGGGCTCGCCATCACGGATGGCCGCCCAACCGCGTTCGCCGAACGCCTTCATCCATCCACGCTGATCAAAGTCCTTGCGGCGCATCGAGTGATGGAATGGAAACTGTTCGAGACGGCAACGGCGGATCGTCACGTTGTGCGCCCGCCGGTCCGACAACCCGACCCGGGGCCAGTCCCCGGCTGCCTCGTCCTGTGTGGCCGGCAGAAAGGTCGGGGCGCAGATCAACAGGGGGGCGTAAACACCCCGGATAGCAAGATCCTCGACGGTAAAATCGCCGTCGCCGGTGATGGCGACGTACGGTCCTTCAGGACCGGCCGCCGTGTGGTGGGGAAGATGCAGGAGGGTCCGGTCCGCCCCGGCACCCAGGAGCCTGGTACGGGCCGGCATGACCACCGTCCGGCGCAATTCATACGTGCGGGGACCGAGCGCCAGCGTACCACCGCCATGCTTCTCAAGATCCTTCAGGGCCGCCATAAAGGCATCATCCACCGAACCCGTGCGTGCGATATAGTCGTCAAGGGTATAGACGCGTTCCGGCCATGCTGCCATTTGCCCGACCGTCACCACCAACGCTTCGGACCAGCCGGATGCACCCCCCAACCCGTTATGGACAAACACCTCGTAGTCCCCGGCCGCCAGAGTTTCCGGCAACGTCAGGTAGGCCTCATAAGAACTGGCTGCACGAACCGGAACCGCCATGAATTGCTGGTCGCCCTGCCGCCGCATCACACAGCGTGAACCGTCAGGTGACGGATTCAACCCGACTTCGATGAGATTGCCCTGGCTGGCCGGCGTGGCCGGATCCGTACAGACATATTGGTCGAAACGCACCAGGTTCCGTCCGAGCAGTCGCAATTCCCCGCCGGCGGTTGCACGTTCGGGATATGCCCAGTTCAACCGGGGCCGGTTGGAGAACCAGGCCGTTTGCACATCAAGCGCGGGTGATGACTGGAGCGCGAATACCGCCGGCACATGGGCTGGCATGTCAACCGTGAAGCATTCTTCGCGGCGATGCACGACCGGAAGGGGTATGGCATTCCCCGCTGCTTTCAACGCACCGTCACCCGGGAAACGGGAAGCCGTATCAGCCATCGGGATGGCAAAAAGACACGTGGTGTCATCGCCATCCCCGGCGGTGAGGACCGCATAGGATCCCGGCAGTACCGGTTCGATGGCATACGTGACGATGGCGGTCGGTTTACCCGTTGCTTGCTTCATGGTTCACTCCCGTGGTACGAGGATCATTCCGGTCCCATGGAATCTAAAGCCCCGTGACACGCGATTCCATACCCGATGCAGGCAGTGCCAGCCAACGGGATAATAATGACGCCATAGGGATAGAACTGACGGAGGAGGCAGTAACCCCGGCCGGGTCCCCGTCACCCATCATGCCTGATGCCGGGCAACCCGGGCCGCAAAAACACGGGGGGTCATGCCGGTCAACTTATGGAAGACACGGGTGAAGTAACCGGGATCATTGAAACCGGCCTGGCGCGCCGCCTTTTCGACCGCGCCCCCCTCCTTCAGCACGACCTTGGCTTTTTCCACGCGCATCACGTTGGCATAGAAGAGCGGTCGAACCCCGTATACCCGCTTGAAAATCCGGCACACGTGGGCATACGAGTAACCCAGGGTTTCAATTTCCGCCTGTATCGATTTTGTCTGGGGAAACGGCACCTGGAGAAGGTGGCGGACGCGCTGCGCCAGGCGAAGATCCGCCGTTTCACCGGCCGCCTCGGGCGGCAAACCGGCCGGCGCCAGCAATTCCAGCAACAATTGAAGCAGGAGTCCCCGGCAGAGCAGATGCCGGACAGGGTCCTGCTTCTGCCAGAGGTCACGAATGCGGGTCAACAGCTGCGTCGTCTCGGAGGCGTCCCGTACGGTTCCGTGCAGGACCGCCGGCGGAATGAACGACGGGGCGAGACGCAGGAGATGGCGTGGAATCCGGGCCGGGTGAAAGACACAGAAACCGGGCGGCAGTTTGACATCCGAATGGATCCAGTCAAAATGCAGACAATAGCGGTGCATGCCATGGCCGGAAACGCATTGGGTCTCATGCAGGATATCCGGAGGGACAACCAGAAAGGTATTGGCTTCGCAGCAATACGGCCGGCCGGCCACGGTGATCCGGCACGTTCCTTCCGTCACTACCACCAGTTCATGATCGTACAACCTGCGGGCCGGCTCAACCCATTTGGCGGGATTGCGGCCATGCCAGAAAATCCGGAGCTGCGGGGAAATGATGGACAACCAGCGCGGATCGCCCTCCGATGGGTTCACTTGGGATCGCATGCGCATCACCTCGTATGATCGTTTCCTTCACCGGCGATGGAAGTCAAGCGGAAGGGTGCCGTGGAAGGGTGCCGTGGCGCAAGGAATAATTACCGGACGATTGACTAACGCCTGACCGGTCACTAGGATGAGCGCCTTCAACGGGTCATTATTATCACACCCTTTCATTGGGAGCATAAACATGAAGCATACCATCGCGGTAATCCTTGGGTCCCTTCTCCTCGCATCCAACCTTCAGGCCGACATGGGCGTTGATCCGGACGCGCCCGAGCAAATCGCGTTGCCGGCACCTGACCGCACGGCGGGGAAACCGCTGATGCAGGCGCTCCAACTCCGTCAATCCACCCGATCCTTCAAGGCCACCCCCCTGCCGGACATCATCCTGGGCAACCTCCTCTGGGCGGCCAACGGGATCAACCGCCCCGTGGATGGAAAACGGACCGCGCCTTCAGCCCGTAACTGGCAGGAAATCGACGTGTATATCGCCCGGGCAGACGGCCTGTTCCGCTACCAGGCAGGCAATCATATGCTCGAACGCCTTTCGAACGACGATCTCCGCCCGCATACCGGCTTGCAACCGTTTGTAACCAATGCACCCCTGGTACTCGTATATGTGGCGGACACCCTGAAGATGAAGGGCGCCGAGGCAACCAACCGGAGTTCGTATGCCGCCGTGGATACCGGGTTCATCAGCCAGAACGTCTACCTGTTCTGCGCCTCGGAAGGGCTGGCCACCGTGGTGCTCGGCATGGTCGACAAACCCGCACTGCATGCCGCCATGCGCCTGCGAACGGAACAGGAAATCGTCCTGACCCAGCCCGTCGGATATCCCGCCGAATAGATGACGGGGTAAACCGTCAACGCACCGGCCCGTGTCCCGGCACCCACTTCCGCCATTTTACGGGAAGCGGATTCTGCCGGCGGCTTGCTTCGATCACGGCAATCTGCCGGCGAACCTGTGCCGGGGTCACCAGGAGTTCCTTCCCCTTGCACAGGGCGTCGTGGATATTGTGGTAGCAAAGGGTGACGCCGCAGGCATAGGACCGGAGGGTGTAGCCGCTCCTGCATCCCGCATCGGTGGCGGCATCCACCGACCATTGTTTCTCCACCCACGGCAACGTTTCCCGCGGATACGCCCGGTCCTCCGACCAGGCCGGCCAGATTGATTGCCGGGGCGCCTTGCGCACATCATAATATCGCCAGACCAACTGCCGGGCACCACCGGTCATCCCCCCCCGGGTACCGGATACGTGGTACATCTCGCCCTGCGGATACGCCTGGTATGCCGACAGGTTTACTTCGACCGTTGGCGACTGTTTCCCGTGAAGTGTCAACGTGCAGAAATCATCGGCATCGCCACCCAGTTCATTACGGCATTCCAGCTTGCAGAAAACGCGCGGTTCCTCGCGTTCACCGAACAATTGGAGTGCCTGGTCGATCGCATGGGGTCCCGTATTCATCAACGTGCCCCCCAGATTGCACTGGAAGGTCTGCCAGTCCCAACGGCGGCTGAACCCACCCCACGAACTGCGGACGTGGACGATATCGCCCAGGACACCGGAGCGGATAACATCCTGCATCTTGAAAAAGAACGGCTGAAGCCGGTTGTTCTGGAACGGCAGCAGGAGACGGCGGGCACGCCGGGCAGTGGCCACCATGCGATCGAACTGCTTCACGGTGGGAGCCATCGGTTTTTCACAAATCACATGGTAACCGGCCTTCAGGGCGGCCACGGTGGCAGGCACGTGCAGGGGGGTCGGCAACGCGTTGACAAACAGGTCAAATCCGCCGGCTTGAAGCATGTCCTGCCAATCCGGGTAGGCCTTGACGCCCAGTTCGCGTTCCGCTTCTTCACGGCGCTCGGAAAGCATATCCGCCACGGCCACGATGCGGAATAATTTCGTTTCCCGTCGCAGCACATTGGCATGGATGCCGTAACCGCTGCGACCCTGGCCGGCAATGGCAACCCGCAACACGGAACCGTTTTTCGAACGCTTCATCAGGAACCCTCCAAAAGAAACCGAAGCATATCCATTCGGGCCCGGTCGGCAAGCACGAATCGATTTTGTTCACGGGTTCGGAAGATCCCGGATGCGATCATAGGCGTTGATTTCATATCCCATATTGGCTATTGAATGGTCCGTTTACACACGCATGGGAGGTCTTATGGGCGCATGGAAATCTGCCGCATTGTCAATCCTTCAGGTCTTGTCGGCCAATCCTGCGGATAACATGCAAATGGTTGTAACCCTTGTCCTCGGGTTCCTGGGGGCTTATTGGGCACTCCATAAAGTGGCTGTAACCATGAAATTCCCCATGGCGGAGAGCGGCCGTTCAGCAGCGATCCTGGTAATCGGAACCGCGCTATTACTGCTGGCCGCCATTGCCGGAAGGCTCTACATCGCCCCCCACGTGCCGGGTTCGTTGCGTCTATGGATCCCCCTCATAACCGCAGCTGTCATTTTTCTGGTTGCCGTGGTTCCCCTCGCCTGGTTCATGCACCGATCCAATTATGTCAGGGCAATGAATGCCTGCCTGCTGGCAATCGCCGCCGGGGCGCTGGTGATCCTGCTGACCAAGGCGGCATCGGATGCCATTCGTCAAGGCAGCAAAGGCTTCGACAAATCGCGGGAACGTACCCGCTCAATAGATGAAGTGCTTTGACGGACGCCCGGCTGCCGGCGAACTGATCCGGATCCTTTCAAGGGGACCGGTACCGGTGTGCTATCCGCCGGAAGCTTCAGATGCCTTGATCAAGGCGGCGTCCGACCACGCACTGGTCCCCCATCTGGGCCATGCGATATTCACGCTGCACCGCACGACCCTGGCGTCCCCTTTTGACCAGACCCTGCAAGCTTCGATACTGCTTTTAGCGGCACGTAGCGAAGCGCTGATGGCACTTGCCAATACCATTCATACCGCGTTTGCAGGGAACGGCATCAACCGCCCCTTGTTGATCAAGGGGCCTGCACTGGCACTTCAGGCTTTTGGCGACATTTCCCGTCGTCAGTATGACGATCTTGATTTCATACTTTCGGGACCTGACATCCCGGCAGCAACCTGCATCCTCAAGGAAATGGGATTTGTCCCAGTGCTGGATCTTTCCGCGGATGAACACGCGTTCCAGGTTGCACACGGGTGGGGACTTGCCTTCCGGCACAAGCAAACCGGGCATCTGGTTGAACTGGACACCGGGCTGGGCCCGCGTTACCTGGGCTTGTCCATCACGGCGACAGACCTCGCGGAAGGCGCCTTATGCGTGCAAGATTCAGGATGCTTCTTAACGACCCGGCCTGAAATCACACTG
>MHBQ01000166.1:0-4383 GCA_001803315.1 Lentisphaerae bacterium RIFOXYC12_FULL_60_16 | reverse complement strand
GCACCAGTGGGAACGATTGGCCTGGTTGATGGATATTGCCGGACTGGTTCAGAATCAGGCAATGGACTGGAATGTCATTGGGAATTTCTGCCGGCAACATGGCGTCCGAAAGGCCATTGCCGGAGGCTTACGATTGGTCGAACACATGGACCTGGCCAACCTGCCGGCGGGGGCCCGGTCATGCATCTCTCCGTGCGTAATGCGCGTCCAGGATCTCGATCAACAAACCACCGCCATCCTATCCGCAGGCAAGGATCCGGGTGATCGTCCAGCCACCTGCCGGACTTGCCACCCGATGTTTCGCATGCTGGACAGTCCGTTACGTCATTATACCCACGGATGGCGATTGCTTACCACACCCTCGCTGGCTGACCATCAATGGCATCCCCTGCCCCGCAACCGATGGTGGATCTACCGGATCCTTCGTCCGGTTCGGCTGGCGGCGCAATGGATTGGCTTACATTCACGATAAAGCCCACCGGACGACAGGCATGGCTTCCCGAAACCGCTTCCGCCTATCGCCTATCAACCGGCATCCGGTGGGATGCCCGTGTTACCGGTTCAAAACATGCCTGGACCCAGTCGGCAACATGACAGATCCTGGTGTCAGGATGAAAATGCTGCTCGGCATACTTCCGACCGTTTTGCCCCAAACGCAGGCACTCACCGCGGCTCGCTTGGACAATCCTTCGAACGGTCCCGGTATCGCCATCCGGAACATGCCAGCCCCCACCCGATTCCTTCAGCCATTGTTCCAGGGTGCCATTTCGTGCTCCAATCAGCATGATTGGACGACGGGCGGCAAAGCTGTTCACCAGCTTGCTGGGCAACATGACCGATTCCCATCCCGGAGCCAACCCGGCCACATGAATATCGGCGGCACGCAGATGAACCCCCAGGCGGCTGGATGGACAGTACGGCATGATCGTTAAAAGCCCGGGGCGCAACCGGCTGGCGCTGACACGCACTTCGGACTCAAGTGGTCCCGCTCCGGCAAACACCCAGCGAATACCCGGTTCATCCTGGACCTTCCGGACCACTTCCAGCAGGTGGGGTATGTCATGGCCACGGCCCATATTACCGGAATACAAAATCACCTTTTCATCCGGCAACCACCCCTGTTGTTTGCGATAATCTTCTACGGCATCATCCGGAGGATCACGGACAACCTCCGAATCCGCCCACAACCAGCACCACTGAACCGCTGATCCAGTCCCCCTTGATTCGGTTGTGTACGCGTGATCGGCCACTTCACGCCCAGCTAATTTGCCAACGGTTTCCGCCATTTCACGGCTTAACGTAAGCACCGGGACATTACGCAAGGCGGATCCCACCCGGTTTGACAAATATCGCCCGGCCAACCCATCCCGTCGTAACCATCCGGCGGCAAACAGGGCTTCCGGATAGACATCCATGACCCAGTGTGCAAACGGGATGCCCAGATGTCCACAGGCACGGGAGACAGGAACCGCAACCAAAGGGGGGCTGGTCAAACACACCACGCCATCCACTCCCGCTCCGAGGTTATGGATGGCATGCCGGACGGCTTGCGCATAACTCAACAGCGACATGATTCGATGTGCGACGTTTGCTTTTACCCACGGGCACGTCGCCATCCGTATGACTTCCACGCCGTCTGCCGGTGCAGCAACCGGTTCAGCGCCTGCCTGCGCATAGGTCTGCCGGGATGCCAGCACCCGGACACGATGTCCGCGCCTGACCAACTCACGGGTCAGATCCTGCAATTTGACCCCGGTCGGTGCGAGGTCGGGAGCATAGAATTGATTGACGAAAACCAGGTTCATGAACGCGGTGACATCGTCGCAGGCGGAACGGTTGTCCCGGCTTCAAATCGTAAAAACGCCTGGATCATCGCCTCGTACTGTGCCATCAGACGGCAATAGACCAGGCCGGGAACGCCGTCCAGGAAACCACCGGAGAACAGGTACAGGCTTAGAAACCGCAACGCGGGTCGCATGGGTAAACATGCCGCCACGATCTTTAGCGCCCTTCGGCGACGGATCGGATCGATATGCCATAATTCGCACACCGCCGTCCGCCAGGCGGAACCACGGCGATTCGCCAGGATTACAGCGGCTTCATCCCGGGCATAACGGATGTGCCGTTCCATCCATTCGGCCAAACCTTTGGAGGCGATATCATGCACATAGGGTTCACGTAAACGGGCCAAGGGCCGGCGCGAAGCCCCCTCCCGTTGTCCATGTCCGGCCTGTTCGAAGCGCACTTCGCCGCGTTTGACCAGGCGCAACTGATAAACCGGGTACTGGCTGGCATGGCGGATCCATCGCCCCATGAACAAGGTCTTGCTGGCAACCATCCCTCCGCTCACCGCGTCAGCCGCAACGATGGCCGAACATTCGGCCTGCAAGGCCGGGGTGAACCGTTCATCGGCATCCAGGAAAAAGACCCAGGAATGGTGCAACGCGATTGAATCCAAGGCATCGTTGCGCTGACCGGCAAAAGAATCGAAAACACGTTGAACCACCCGGGCTCCACACGACCGGGCGATTTCCACGGTGGCATCCGTGCTGAACGAATCCAAAACAACCACATCATCAATGCCCCCGCAGGATTCCAGGGCCGGCCGAATATTCACCGCCTCATCACGAGTCAGGATGACGACCGAAAACTTCATGGTGCACGCAACTCCCGGCGTTTGACGAATTTCGCCGGATTGCCCGCCACCACGGTCCAGGGTTCGACATCCTTCATCACCACAGCCCGGGCGCCGATTACCGCTCCATCGCCGATGGTCACGCCCGGTCCGATAAAGGCACCGGCACAAATCCATACTTTCGAACCAATGGTTACCGGTTGTGTGACGAGCGGTAACGACGGATCGGCATATTCATGGGTTCCTCCGCAGACATACACATCCTGCGAAAGGAGGGTATTCTCCCCGACGCTTAATCCCCCGAGGTTGTACAGGGTCACACCCCGTCCCAGCGTGACCGACCGCCCGATCTGAAGGGCCCAGGGTCGTTCAATACGGACCGTCCGGTGAATATCCACAAACAGACTGACACGGGCACCGAAACACCGCAAGAGCAGGGGGCGCAAAACGTACAGTCGCCGCCATGCCAGCGGCCAAATCACCAGGCAGACCATCCGCCAGAGGAATCGTGCCGGATATTCCCATAAGGGATACGGGAACCGGTTGCCGCTCATACCGGGACAATCTTTCATATTTACTCCTGGGAAATCCATCCATCAAGCACGGCAGGCATGCAACATGACCACCCGTATTCCGGAACCGGTATTGATCAAGCCCTTGCCCCTGATCCGATATCCGAATGGCTGCAAATATGAACGAATCTCGTCAAAATGAGAAGCCACATGATAGGTGCAAACTGCGATTTTCGGGGCATAAAGGCGAAGTGTCTTCCCGGCACTCTTCAGAACATCCAGATCCGCACCTTCCGCATCGCATTTGATGAAGTCCACCCGTGCACATTTCCATTCATCAACCAGTTGATCCAGGGACTTCACATCAACCCGGTAGGCCCCTTCAAGGTCCCCGGATACCGGATGTGACATGCCGGGACGACCTGCATCATCCCGGAACCAGACCGTTCGCTGTTCAGTCCCCACCATCGCTTCAACCACCTTCACCGATTCCAGGTGTTCCTCCCCGACCAACTCCCGCAAACGGCAGGCCATGTCCCGGGATGGCTCGATGGCATAGACCCCTCCCCCCAGCCTGGCTGCCAGCCGCGTAAACGCTCCCTCACAAGCCCCGACATCCACCACCACATCGCCCCTGCAGATCGGGGTTGGCCCCCAGCAGTAGCGGTGTGGATGATTGCCTACGGATTGTTCGGCAGCGATCTGAACCAATTCCTCCAATTGCCCCTGATTCGGCCAGAGGAACCGGTCCTGTCCAATCGTGACCCGACAATCTCCCGCCTCCTGTACGATGGTGATCGGTGTGGATCGTTCATAGGTGGCCTGCATCCGGGCACAACTTCTGAACAGCCAGACGGGTGAGATTCCCGCCTGCACCAGACGCCATGCCGCACGGCACCATGTCATCACACGGTTCATGCGGCCCCTCCGGCATCCATCCGGTTCCAAATATCCAGATAGGACTTTGCAGTTTTCCGGCAATCGAAATCCTGAGCGCGAAGAAAACCCGCTTCGGTTAGTTGGCGGCGCCTGTCAGCCGAGACGGAAATTGAATGCATGGCATCCGCCAAGGCAACCGGATTGTCCACCGGCACAAGCAATCCATATCGTCCACCCGCCAGCAATTCGCGGGGACCCGTCGGGCAATCCACCGCCACACCGGGAACCCGAAGTGCCATTGCCTCCAGCAAGGCATAACCAAACGCCTCGTACCGGCTGGTCAGCACGAAACCCGAC
>MHBQ01000165.1:15019-15562 GCA_001803315.1 Lentisphaerae bacterium RIFOXYC12_FULL_60_16 | reverse complement strand
TGCCGGGGTAACTTGGACGCGCCGCGGCGGCGCGGATGTGCCGGATCGGCATTACGATGAACACATGGTGGTGGAACGGAAAGACGGGACGTTGTGGATGCTGGTGCGTACCAAGCCGGGGCTTTCCGGCATGGGGGAAAGTGTCTCGTTGGATCGCGGGGTGACGTGGTTGCCCGGCAAGGCAACCAAGGCGCCTTTGACCGGACCCAACAGCCGGTTCTTCATCCGCAGTCTTCAATCCGGTCGTTTGCTGCTGGTCACGCACCTTCGGACGGACCGGCGGTCGGATCTGGCAGCCATGCTTTCCGATGATGACGGGATTACCTGGACGGCTCCGCTCATGCTGGACGAACGGCCCGGTGTGTCGTATCCGGACGGAGTTCAGCGGGCCGATGGCCGCATCGTAATCGTCTATGATCATAACCGGGGAGACAAATACAGTCTTGGGAAGGACCGTGAGATCCTGATGGCGGACATCACCGAGCAGGACATTCTGGCGGGCCGGCTGGTGGATCCGGAATCAAAGCTACGGCTGGTGATCAG
>MHBQ01000165.1:0-14997 GCA_001803315.1 Lentisphaerae bacterium RIFOXYC12_FULL_60_16 | reverse complement strand
AAATAAAGGGCGCGCGGTTCCGGAGGGGGGTCCGAAACCGCGCGCGGCGAACAGGGAGTTTCAGCGTCCGACGAACTTTCCGGCGTGGGTGGCTTGCCGTTTCCACTGGCGCAGGATCCATTCCGAATAACCCGGATTCGCCGTGCCCGCCGTTACTCCCGGCCTGCGATCCGCTGATGTATACCGCAGACCACATGCTGACGAACTGGCTGTATCCCCGTGCAGGATGTGTTTCGGAACCGTTCGTATCATAAGCACCACCCTTGGCCTGTGCGTTACAAATATTAAAGCATATCCCGTGCCGGAAGGACCGCGGGCCGGCACGGGGTTGTTCAGAATTTCGAAAACAGGCTGGAAATCGGGAAATATATTTTGACCGGCAGCGTCTGTTACCCGGCGGGATTATCAGCCTTGCGAAGTGTGGGGAATGATTTTAGTAGGCGGAAGCGTCGTGGCCGGAGATGGGAACCGGTATGATAGGGGAAAGGTCCGGATTGAGGGTTTCCAGCACCAGGGTTTCGACGACCTGGTAGCCGGGATCGTTGGTGTTTTGCCAGAGCGGGCGTGCGGGCGCCCACCCACCCGCGGATTGAGCGAGCGGAAGTTTCAAGGCACGGCTCTCGTGCGGGGCGGCGGGATTGATCAATGCGGCGGCCGGCAGGGTGTCGGGGTTTCCGAGCAAAGGCCAGTTGAGGGTCTTTAAATGATCGCGCAATGCCTGCAGGGCGGGTTCCGCGGGTAGGCGTCGTTCGGGTTTCTTAAAGGCATAGTCGCCATAGTACGGGGCGTTCAGGTCCAGCCAGGTGATGATGCGCTCCAGGCTGCCGGCATCCATCGAAACGTATTCGCGGTGGGGTCCCATCAGGAAAGCGACGAGTTGACCGGCATGGGCGCCGTAATCCCGGGGTTCGCTGGTATTGCTTTCCTGTTTGCGCTGGGCCAGGGCCACGAGGCCGGGACGGGTGACCAGGGATTCGTAGGCGGCGCTGAAGAACCGGGTTGGGGTGCCCAGCAGGTTGAAGCTGGTGGGATCCTCGTTGAGCCCGTGGCATTGGATGCAGTAGCGGTCCAGCACCGGTTGCACCGTGCGGGCGAACTGCAAGCCCCGGTCGGTCGGGGTTCCGGGTACGGGTGTCAGCGCCTGGACCCGGGTGGCAGGAAACGAAGCGGGATTGGGTGAGGCGTGGCGCCGATTTTCGTGACAGCCGACACAACCGCGCGTTTCTCCCGGCTGAAATCCGACCTGGCTGCGCATGCTCATGATGGCCATGCGGTTGGTATCCAGCACCTGGAACAACAACGGGACACCGGCCGGCACCTGGCAGGCCGTTGAACCGTCCGGCTGGAAGGGAACGGTGCCCACGACGCTCTTGACGATTTCAATGCCCACGACGCTGCGTGGCGGGGAGAGGATGGGCTCCTGCTCAAAGAGGCGGATAACCCGCAGGTATTTTGCGGAGCCGGGCGGGATGGCGTGGGGACCGGTATATACATTCTGCAGGTAGATGACCGCGTTGGTGGCGGTTGGGTTTAACACGCCGGCGACCCGTGGCGGCGTGGGGCGCGGGCGAAGCGGCATGGGTTGAAGCAGGGATCCGTCCTCAATGCGGGCGATCAGTTCGCGGCCGCCGGTCCGGTCAAAAAGATAAAGCCCGTAGGCGTCAAACCGGCCGATTTCCCAATGGCAGGGGGTGCGGTCATGAGTGAAGGATACGAGTGCCAGGTCTTCACTCAACGGGTACGGGGTGGTGTAATTCGAGAGTGGCCAACCTTCGGTTTCCGGGAAGACGAGTTCGGGCGTCAGACGGGTCAGCGGGGCCTCACCATCTTCGCCGAGGCGCGGGTCCACGCGGATCAGCGACCCGCATGAAATGGAATGGTGTGCCGCCGCGAGTGCAAGGATCGCGGAAGATCCCGGGATGGGTGCGGCTTGAGCCACCACGCAGGGGTTGGGGGTGGCGTTGCCGTAGAGGTGGGCGAACCCGGAACCGTCCGGACGGCAGGTCCAGAGCCCCTGGAACAACACCTCGTGCCGGTTGATGTAGTCCCAGCGGGTGAACATCAACGAACCGTCGGGAAGGACGGCGGGGCTCCATTCGTTGGATTCACAGAACGACAGGCGGCGGAGATTGCTTCCGTCCTTTTCGATGCGGTACAGCACGTACGAGGGGGCATACCGTCCGGCATGGCAGCGGCTGAAAGTCCGGCAGCGGGTGGAAACGAAGGCCACACCGCCGTCCGGGAGGTAACAGGGATCGAAATCCTCGATCACGACGGGACATGCGGTGTTGGTGGCGGCCGGTTCGTCCAGGGTCAGGGGGAGGATGCGGCCGGTCGCCAGTTCCGCTTCGAACAGGCGGAAAGCGCGGCGGGTCGGGTCGGGGTCCCGGTGATCGCAAAAGCTGAAGACGGCGTGTTGTGCGTCGAATGACAGGTCGAAGCGTTGGACGACGCCGGTTGGCAGATGGGGTTGGGTGAGGGTCCGGATAACGGGCTGGATCTTCCAGTTGTCGATGGCGACCAGTCCTTTGCCGGGGCGGCTCCAGCGGCCGAGGTACTGGTCGCAGATGTTGCTGGTGTATTCGGGAGGTCCGCCGTGGATGGCAATCAGGGTGTCGAAATCCAGTTGCGGGCTGGCCAGCACGATGGCGCGGCGCAGGCGGCGGATACGCAGGTAATGGTTTTTCCATTCCGTCGGTTTGACCGGCTGGGTGAGCAGGGCGTCCAGTGAATCGAGCCGGAACCGGAAAGCGTTCAGCGGGTTTGCAAAATTGGCGGGGAGCGATTCCGGCGTTTTAGCGGCGTCTTTCATGTGACGTTCCAGCATGGTCAGCGCCTGGCGGGTGGGTTCCAGCCAGCGGCGGGTAGCCACCTCGAAATCGGGCGGGTCGCCGAGCAGGGCGTCGGACCTGAACCAGTCCGTCTCGATTTGTTCGGAGCGGGTTTCCGGAAGCGGTGGCATGGCGGCGATGCCGTGGTTGGCCCGACGGTTGCCGGGGACCGGGCGGACGGTACGAAACCCGGTGAACGGGGTGGTCATGCCGGGCGTGAGATAACTCCGGTAGGCGCAACGCAGGTGGTCGGGGATGGTGAACCAGCTGCCGCCGCGCATCACTTTGCCGGTCCACGGACTGAGGGGGGGACCGGTGGGGTTGGGCGGCCAGTCGTTGACGGGATAGCGTTCGTAGGCGTACTGATCATACCAATCCCAGCACCATTCCCACAGGTTGCCGGCCATGTCGCGGAGGCCGTACAGGTTGACCCGGTTGATGGGGGCAAAGGTGTCATTGAAATATCCGGCAGGACTCGGCCCATTATCCCAGGGGTCCCCGCTGTCGATGTAGTTGGCCTTGGTCGCGTCGATGTCGGCGTTGGGATCGGATTGATTGCCGGTCCAGGGGAAGTGATGGCCGGCCAGTCCGCCCCGTGCGGCTTTTTCCCATTCCGCCTCGGTGGGCAGGCGGTAGCCATTCCGGGAGAAATCGCAGGAACCGCCGGCGATGCCGATGCCGGATTCGAGGGTGGGATCGGTTTCGGCTTCGAGGAGGGTACGGTAATGGCAGTAGGCCAGCGCGCCGTGCCAGGTGATCCAGGCACACGGCATGGCGGGGTTGCCGGAGAAGGTGATGGTGTTGTTGGACACGCTCAACATGGCGGGCCAGGGACCGGTGATCAGCAGGAGACGTGCGGGATTGGTCCGGCTGATCAAGTTGGAACCTTCGAGGGTGGTCCAGCCGCGGCGCAGGCTCTCATCGAACACGCGGGCGGCCTGTTCGACGGTGACTTCCGTGCGGTCCATGTAGAACGCGTCGGTATCAACGGCATGGATGGGACGGGCGTCGGCGGCGAGGTTATGGGAGTCGCCCTGTTCGAACGTGCCGGCGGGGATGATCACCATGCCGGGCAGGGGGACGGGTGGGTCCGCCGGCGCTGCGAAGGCGGTGATGATCGCCAGGAACAGGATGATTCGTTGTATGCGTTGCATGATCGCCCGTGAGTATAGCGGAATCAGGGCGGAGGAAGGAACGGAAAACGAAAACGGTGGCGACGGCCAGGTGTGGGACCGATTTTTGATGATGCCGAAAAGAGCTTGATGTTGAGCCAGAAAGGCCTATATTACTAGGCCATGACAACAACACCGCACTCCGCGTCGGGCCAGGAACTGCTGGCGAACATGTCACAGATCCCCGTGATCATTCCGGGAACGCTTTCCCCGAGGAAGGATTCCAAGGGGAAAATCAATGGCTGGAAGTTACAACGCTGGCACAACGGTCACAATCAGACCCGCTACGTACCGGGCGAGCAAGTGGAAATTGTCCGCCAGGGGACCGACGGCTGTCAGCAGTTCATGGCGTTGGCCGAGCAGTACGTTGAGTGCAAAGGTCAGGAAGCCCTGAAGACATTGGCGACACCGGCCGACGGTAAAAAAAAGCCCATGAAGCGTTAAGGGCACTGGCCCGGGAGCTTCATGAGTTCGTCGATAGGGCCGGGCAGGCTCTCCTTCAGGATGGCGTCGGGGACATCCGCTGGCTGGAAACAGGGTTGCGTGCGACTTCGATCCACGCGTGCCGCAACATTCTCGAAGGCCTGCTGACGCTGCCGGGATTACACATTCCCGGCGATGCGTGCAGGCAGGGGGAGCGACGTGTGGGCGATGTGCCACGAACGATCCACACCCTGTTTGGAGACATTGCGGTGAAGCGCAACTGGTATAAGGCCGCAGATGGCGATTCCGGCCGATTCCCTCTGGATGAGACCTTGCGCCTGATCGACGGGTATACCCCGGCGCTAGCCGGGCTGATCGGCCGATGCGCTGCCCGTGGGGCGTTCGTGCACGCCGGCGAGGATTTCCATGCGCTGACGGGACTGCAGGTCGATGCCCGGCAGTTCCAGCGACTTGGCCTGCGGGTCGGTACGCTCGCGGAAGACTTCCTTCGGCTCAAGCCGGAACCGGGAACCGCAACCCCGCCCCGCGTCTATGTTCAACTCGATGGTACCGGTGCCCCGTTACGACACGAGGAACTCGACGGCCGTCGAGGCAAGGGGCCCGATGGAAAGGCCCAGACTCATGAAATCAAGGTGGCGGCTCTGTTTACGGAACATCCCATTCCCGGCGAACCGCCTTGGCGGGACTTGAACTCAACCACCTATGTCGCCACGGATGAACGGTGCGGCCCTTTTGGACCGATGATCCGAGCCGAATTTCTGCGGCGCTTCGCGGGGCGACCGGAAACCGTGGCGCTGGGTGATGGGGCGGCATGGATCTGGGAATGCGTCCGAGTCCATTTCCCCTGGGCCATTCAAATCGTCGACTTCCACCATGCCGGCGAGCGCCTCGGCAAACTAGCCGAACTGGTATATCCCCGCGATTCACGGGAATGGAAGCGCCTGCGCAGAAAGTGGGTCACCAAGCTCTGGAACGGCAAGATCGATGCCCTGTTCACCTCGGCGCGTGCCGCCCTTCCCTCACGCAGGCGTAAGGCCGGAGAAAAAGGGCTGGAGTACTTCGAAACCCATCGCGAACGCATGCGTTACGACCTCTTCCGGCAGAAAGGCTACTTCATCGGCTCTGGCGTCGTCGAAGCTGCCTGCAAGACGCTCGTCTGCCAGCGATTCAAGTGCTCCGGTATGCACTGGTCACAGCGTGGCCTTAAACACCTCCTCGCCATCCGCACCGCTATGCTATCCAACCGCTATGACGACTTCTGGAACTGGCACTCATCTAAGCTCCCTACGGCAGCTTGATCAAAAATCGGTCCCACACCCGCGACGGCCCTTCGACGTCGCTCAGGGCAGGCGTGACGCCAGCTGGAAGGGAACCTGAAGGGGGGGTTACTGGAATTCGATCCGGTAGCTGTAGACGTCCTGGTTCAGTTCACTGGCGACCCGGAATTCACTGCGGTTGAGGACCCGTTGCATGGCCTTGTTGGCCACGAGGACCTCCGCGGTGAATCCGCTGATACCGTTGCGCCGGGCAATGGTGGTCAGGTATGTCAGCAGGAAGGTTCCGATGCCGTGGTTCTGCCAGTTGTCGCGGACCACGAACGCCACTTCGGCGAGGTTGGTCTTTTCATCCAGGTAATAGCGGCCGACGGCCACGATTTCATCGCCGTAGGCTTCCGGCATGGTGGCCACGATGGCGATGTCGGATCGGTGGTCGATGAAGACGAAGTTCTGGATCTCCTTGCGGGGTACCAGCTTGGTGCGCGACATGAAGCGGTAATAGATGGTCTCCTGCGACAGGGCATAGAACAGGTCGCGCATCTGGGGTTCGTCGGTCGGCCGGATGGAGCGGAAGTTGATCTGCGTACCGTTGTTGAGCACATAGGTGGTGCGGAACTCGGGCGGGCCGACGGTGATTTTACCTTCGACGGCGGCGAAGTCGGGCCGGAGATACTTGGCTTCGATGGCTTCCTTGAGCAGTTGGGCCCTGAACTTGGGGTGTGCAATGGAGATCAGGGCGATGGCGCGGGCCTGGACGCTCTTGCCGTGCAGGTAAGCCACGCCATATTCGGTAACCACGTAATGCACATCGCCGCGCGTGGTGACCACGCCGGCCCCGGCGCTGAGCCGGGTGGTGATGCGCGAAAGGCTGTCGTTCTGGGCCGTGGACGGCAGGGCGATGATCGCCTTGCCGCCGCGGGACCGGGCGGCGCCGCGGTTGAAGTCAACCTGTCCGCCGATACCCGAATAGAACTGGGTCCCCAGCGAATCGGCGCATACCTGGCCGGTCAGGTCCACTTCGAGCGCCACGTTGATGGCGACCTGCTTGGTTTGCTGGCCGATGATATAGGGGTCGTTGACATACTCCGTGGGATGGAAGGAGAATGCCGGATTATTGTCGATGAATTCGTACAGCGCACGGGTGCCCATGCAGAAGCTGGCGACGACCCGGTTGCGGTCGGTTGATTTGCGGCTGCCGGTGATAATGCCGGATTTGATGGCATCCATGATGGCGTCGGTGAACATCTCGGTGTGTACGCCCAGGTTCTTCTTTCCCTTGAGGAACTCAAACACGGACTGGGGGATGCGGCCGATGCCGAACTCGATCGTGGAGTCGTCCTCGATCAGGGCGGCGATATATTCGCCGATCCGACGGGTGGATTCGTTGACGTGCACCAGTGGCACCTCGATCAACGGGTCCTCGACGGGCACGAGCACGTCAAGATCATGCACGTGGATGAAGCTGTCGCCGAGGGTGCGCGGCATGTTGGGGTTGACCTGGGCAATGACCAGGGTGGCATTTTCGGCGGCGCTCTTGACGATGTCAACCGAGATGCCGAGGCTGCAACGGCCCTGGGGGTCGGGCGGGGTCACCTGGATGAGGGCGACGTCGAGCGGGAGCTGTCCGCTGGTGAAAAGGCGGGGGATGTCGGACAGGAAGATCGGCGTGTAGTCGCCGAGCCCGTCCTGGATGATCTCCCGGACATTGGCCGAGATGAAGAAGCTGTTGACGCGGAAATTATCCGACAGTTCGCGCGTGGCGTAGGGGGCATCGCCGTTGGTGAGCAGGTGGACGACCTCCATGTCCACGAGATCCCGGCTGCGGGCGCACATGGCCTTGACGAGGCGGGCCGGCTGGGCGCAGCCGGTTCCCACGAAGACGCGTTGCCCGGAGCGGATACGGCTGGCGGCCTCTTCAGGGGTGGCGATCTGGTCGGCGTAACGGGTTTTCCACTGGGGGTCCCAGGAAGGTTTGGCGTTTTGGTTATTCATGTGCGGAATCACCTTTTGACAGGGTGATGCGGGCGTCCGCGGCGATGGATTCGCCGCCGACTTCACCCACGATGAAGGGGTTGATGTCCATTTCCATGATCTGCGGGAAGTCCGAGACCAGCTGGCTGATGCGCTGGAGGCTGATGGCGATGGCCGACAGGTCCACGCTGGCCTGGCCGCGGGTGCCCTTGAGCAGGGCGAATGATTTGGTGCTTTCCAGCATCTGCATGGCTTCCACTTCGGTGATCGGGGCGATGTGGAAGGTGACGTCCTTCATCACTTCCACGAAGATACCGCCCAGACCGAACATCAGCATGGGGCCGAACTGCGGATCACGGGTCATGCCCAGGATCACTTCCCGGCCGCGCCGGCACATTTTCTCGATATAAACCCCGTGGATGCGGGCCTGGGGCAGGCGTTGCTGGATGCGGAGCATCATCAGGTCGAACGCATCCTGAACCGCGGCGGTGGAATCGAGGTTGAGGCGGACGCCGCCCACGTCGGACTTGTGGATGATGTCCGGCGAGACGATTTTCATGGCCACGGGGAACCCGATTTTCGCGACGAGTTCCTGTGCTTCCTCGACCGTGGTGGCCACGTCGCCGGATGGCACGGTGAAATCGTAGGCGAGGAGGATTTCCTTGGCGGCCGCTTCGCCCACCTGGAACTGCTTGAGCCGCTGGTGACGGTGGAGGATGCGCTGTACGCGGCGGCGGTTGACCGGGAAGCGGGTGATGACCCGCGGCGGCCGTTTCAGCCAGGAGGCATATTCCCACATGGCGTGGAGCGCGGCCACGGCCCGTTCGGGGGAGGTGTAGTCGGGCAGGTTGGACTGGACCAGCTCGTCGCGGCCGGGCATGACGTCTTCTCCGCCCATGAACGAGGCGAGGATGGGTTTTTCGCCGCGGGTGCAGGCTGCGATGGCACGCGCCGTTTCGGCGGGCTTGGTCATGGCCTGTGGGGTGAGAATGACGATGATCGCGTCAACGGAATCGTCGTTCTGGGCCGCGTTGACCGCCATCACATAGCGATCGGGGTCGGCATCGCCGAGCACGTCGATGGGGTTGTTGACGCTGGCGGCGGCAGGAAGCTTTTCGCGCAGGGCGGTGGCCGTGCCGCTGGCGAGCGTGCTGACATGCATGCCGGATGCCTCGACGGCGTCGGCGGCCATGATGCCGGGGCCGCCGGCGTTGGTGATGATGGCCACGCGGTCACCCTTGGGGAGGGGTTGCATGGCGAAGGCCACGGCGTAGTCGAAGAGGGCTTCGAAGGTTTCGGCGCGGATCACGCCGGACCGTTTGAATGCAGCGCCGTAGGCGATATCGGCGCCGGCCAGACTCCCGGTATGGGAGGAGGCTGCCTTGACGCCGGCCTGGGTGACCCCGGCCTTGAAGATGACCAGCGGTTTGTGGGAAGACGCCAGTTCCGCCGCCTTGATGAACCTGTCGCCGGAGACGATGCTTTCGAGGTAGCCGACGATCACGCGGGTTTCAGGATCGTCCGCGAAGCTGGTGAGAAAATCCGTTTCCGACAAGTCCGCCTTGTTGCCCATGCTGATCAGCTTGGAAAGGCCCAGGTGGCGGCCGGCGGCCCAGTCGAGGATGGCCGTGCAGAGCGCGCCGGACTGCGAGATCACGGATATACCGCCCTGTTTGGGCATCTTCTTGGCGAATGAAGCGTTCATGTGGTGGTGCGTGTTGATCAACCCGAGGCAGTTCGGGCCGAGCAGGCGGACCCCACGCGCCTTGCACAGGCCGGCGATTTCCCGTTCGAGCGCTGCGCCCTCCTTGCCGATCTCCTTGAAGCCGGCCGTGATCACCACGATCGCCTTGGCGCCCTTGTCCATGGCGCTTTCGACGGATGCCTTGACCAGCGGAGTCGGCACCGCGATGATCGCCAGGTCGATGGTTCCCTGAAAGGCGTTCAGGTCCGGATAACAGGGGATTCCGAGCACATCGCGGGCTGAGGGATTGACCGGAACAATGGTGCCGGCGTAACCGCTGGACTGGAGGTTGGCCACCAGTTCATGTCCGACCTTTCCGGGAGATCGGGAAGCGCCGATGACGGCAACCGCCTGTGGTCTGAGTAAGTGCGAAAGCATAACCTGTCCCCTGTTTGTGTAACCGGCCGGGTCTTTCCGAAGTGGGAAACCAAATCATCCAAAACCCGCTTGCGCGGTGTGTTAACAACGGTTATATTCCATACCTCGTGAACATGGTAAAAGCAACATTTATTCCGTTAATTGTTTCACAGTTCACGTTACTACTAACCGTCTAAGGTGAAGGGGAATGGTCATGTCTGTAGAGAAACCGAATGTGGTGGTGGGGAAGTCGATTGCTCCGGATGCGGCGTTTGCCGCCAAGGCGCACGTCAAGTCGTTTGATGAATACCAGACGATGTACAAGCGCTCGATCTCGGATCCCGACGGGTTCTGGGGTGAGATTGCCGGCCAGTTTGTGTGGAAGCAGAAGTGGACGAAGGTGCAGGAAGCCTCGTTCAACAAGCCGGTCTCGATCAAGTGGTTTGTCGGCGGGAAGACCAACATCAGCGTCAACTGCCTGGACCGTCACCTGGAGAAGCGCGCCAACCAGACGGCCATCATATGGGAAGGCAATGAGCCCGGTACCGACAAGAAGATCACCTACAAGGAATTGCATGCCGAAGTGTGCAAGTTTGCCAACGTGCTCAAGGCGCTGGGCGTCAAGAAGGGTGACCGGGTCTGCATCTACCTGCAGATGATTCCGGAAGCGGCGGTTGCCTGCCTGGCCTGTGCCCGTATTGGAGCCATCCATTCGGTGGTGTTCGGCGCATTCAGCCCGGATTCCCTCAAGGATCGTATTATCGATTCCGCCTGCAAGCTGCTGATCACGCAGGACACCGCGCTGCGCGGTGCAAAGAATGATATCCCGATGAAGACCGGAGCCGACAAGGCCCTGGCGAGCTGCCCGAGCATCCAGAAGGTCGTGGTGGTCCGCCGGACGGGTCATGCCGTCCCGATGCAGGCCGGGCGTGATGTCTGGTACCACGAGGAGATGGCCAAGGCCTCCGCGGTGTGCGAACCGGAATGGATGGATGCGGAAGATCCGCTGTTCATCCTGTATACATCCGGATCCACCGGCAAACCCAAGGGCGTATTGCACACCACCGGTGGGTATATGGTTTATACCGCCACCACCTTCAAATACATCTTTGATTATCATGATGGCGATATCTGGTGGTGCACGGCCGACATTGGTTGGGTAACCGGCCATAGTTATATCGTGTATGGACCGCTGGCCAATGGTGCCACCTCGATCATGTTCGAAGGCGTGCCGGTGTATCCGGATGCCGGACGTTTCTGGGATGTGATCGACAAATACAAGGTCACCCAATTCTACACCGCCCCGACCGCGATCCGCGCGCTGATGCGCGAAGGCGAGTCGCACATTCAAAAACGCAACCTGAACAGCCTCAAGCTGTTGGGAAGCGTTGGTGAGCCGATCAATCCGGAAGTCTGGCTGTGGTACCAGGAGCATATCGGACACGGCAAGACCCCGGTGGTGGACACCTGGTGGCAGACGGAGACGGGTGGCATCCTGATCACCCCGTTGCCCGGCGCCCATACGCTCAAGCCGGGCAGTGCGTCGCGGCCGTTCTTCGGCGTGGAACCGGTGGTGTTGGACGATGCCGGCAAGGAAGTGCCGCGCGGGACGTCCGGCAAGCTGTGCATCAAGAAGTCCTGGCCGGGCATCATGCGGACCACGTGGGGCGATCACGAGCGGTTCGAGCAGACCTACTTCAGCACCTTCGCCGGGATGTATTTCACCGGTGACGGTTGCCGGGTGGATGCGGATGGCGATTACTGGCTGTTGGGCCGCGTGGACGATGTCATCAATATCTCGGGTCACCGCCTGGGAACCGCGGAAGTCGAGAGCGCGCTGGTGTCGCATCCGGCCGTTTCCGAGTCAGCCGTGGTCGGCTGCCCGCACGACATCAAGGGGCAGGGCATCTACGCGTTCGTGACGCTCAAGGTCGGGTTCGAATACAAGGATGAGCTCAAGAAGGAGCTTGCCAAACATGTTCGCAACCAGATTGGCCCGATCGCCACACCGGACTTCATCCAGTGGGCGCCGGGTCTTCCCAAGACCCGTTCCGGCAAGATCATGCGCCGCATTTTGCGCAAGATCGCCGAAAACGAAATGGGTTCCATTGGGGATGTTTCCACGCTGGCGGATCCCAGCGTGGTGCAGGATCTCATTAAGAACCGGCAGTCCTGATGCCGGATCACACGATTCAATGACCGGCACCGAGCTGGACGACGCAGGTCGTCCGGCCCGGGCGGTTTTCCCTGAAGGAGATTAACATGAGTGAAGTGGACGTACATGATGGCGCGGTGAAGAATCTTGGGTGGCGGGTGACGTTTGCCGGGTTGGGAATCAATCTGGCGCTCGGCATCCTGTATACTTGGAGCATGTTCAAGGGTTCCATTGAGAAGGAATTCGGCTGGCAGGGGTCCCAGCTTAATGACCCGTATGCATTGTGTTGCCTGGTGTTTGCCTTTGCGATGATCCTGGCCGGGCGTTGCCAGGACAAGCTCGGGCCGCGCCTGACGGCGACCATCGGTGGATTGCTCGTGGGGGCGGGATTCCTGCTGTGTTCGACCACGAACAGTTACGTCATGTGGCTGCTTGGCTTTGGCGTGCTGGCCGGCATGGGTATCGGGTTCGGTTATTCGTCGGCCACTCCGCCGGCCTTGAAGTGGTTTCCACCCTCCAAAACCGGCATGATTGCCGGGATGGTGGTGGCCGGGTTCGGCCTGGCGCCGGTCTACCTGGCGCCGCTGTCGCAATATCTGCTGGGTCATTACCAGTTGAAATCATCCATGATGATCCTCGGCCTTGCGTTTGTCGTGATCGTGTGCGGGCTGGCGCAATTGCTCCGGAATCCGCCGCAGGGGTATGTGGCGGGCATGCGGTCCGGCAAGGCGAATGCCGCGAAACCGGCGGCCATCCATGTCGGTCCCCGGGAGATCATCCGGCAACCGGCTTTCTGGCTGTTGTGGGTGATTTACCTGATCGGTTCAGGCGCCGGTTTGATGGTCATCGGCAGTGTCAGCGGCATGGCCAAGAAGAGCATGGGTGAGCTGGCGTTTGTGGCCGTGGCGGTCATGGCCCTCGGCAATGCCGGCGGACGAATCCTGGCGGGGATGTTGTCGGACCGGATCGGTCGCCGCTGGACCCTGTGCCTGGTGCTGTTGATCCAGGCGGTGCTGATGTTTGTCGCGATTCCGGTGGTGGCGTCAACCACCACGATGGCGGTGGTGATCGTGTTGCTGGCGGCGCTGATCGGCGCCAACTTCGGGGCGAACCTGGCTTTGTTCCCCTCGTATGCCAAGGACCTGTGGGGTCTCAAGAGTTTCGGCATGAATTACGGAATCCTGTTCACGGCCTGGGGTGTTGGTGGATTGCTCCTTCCCCGGCTACAGCAGATGCTCACCGCCCGGAGTGGCGGAGGATATACCTCCTCGTTTATTGCGGCCGGCGTGTTGCTGCTGGTGGGGGTTTCCCTGACGTTCCTGATCCGTCCGCCGAAGCCCCAGGCGGTTTGAGTGTGACGATGTTGGAGGTGGCCCGATCCCGGGCTGCCTCCAGTCTGATCCTGTCGGGATCAGGTGTTCGCTGTTCTGGATGTAGCCGAGCATGTAAAAACTCGGCGATACATCCGATGCGCGCTTCCCTGTGGAAACCAATCGACGTTGGGTTGAGTCGTGTGTTAAGAATCAAAGGTTTATGTATTCCCGCCGGGAGGTTGTTGTGCCAAAGCCGATGGCGGCATTTATTTATTCGACGGAAATGGAGCGTTACCATTATCCGGATGAATGCCCGTTCAACACGCGTCGGGCCGGTTTGACCCGGGCGCGATGCGATTCCATGGGGTTGTTGGACGGATCGGATCGTGTTGAAGTGGAGCCGGTTATGGCGACACGATCCGAGGCTGCGTGGTATCATGTTCCCCGATATCTGGACGCGCTTCAACGGGCTGATGAGGGGCATTTCGGCGCCGAAGAATTCTCCATGGGATTGGGTACCGCCGACTGTCCGGTATTTTGCGGTATGTATCCCGGAGCCCTGTTGGCGAGTGGGGCCTCGATAACGGGGGCGCGGCTGATCCTGTCGGGTGAGGCCATGCGGGTGTTTAATCCGTCCGGCGGGTTGCACCATGCCCATGCCGATCATGCCTCCGGATTTTGTTATATCAACGACATTGTGCTGGCGGCCATGACCCTGGCAAGCGCCGGCAAGCGGGTGTTGTTCCTCGACATTGATGTACACCATTCAGACGGTGTTCAGCATGCGTTCTGGACCCGGCGGGATGTGATGACCGTGTCGTTGCATGAGAGCGGCAAGACCCTGTTTCCCGGCACGGGTTCAGAGGATGAGATTGGCGAGGGGGACGGGAGGGGGTACAGCGTGAACATTCCCCTGCCGGTGGGGACCTATGATGCCATATATCTGAAGGCATTCCGCGAGGCCGCGTTGCCGTTGATCAAGGCTTTCAACCCGGATGTGCTGATTGTCGAGGTGGGCATGGATACCCTGGCAGGTGATCCCATGGCGCACCTACACCTGACCAACAATGTGGCGGTGGATGTGATGGAAGCGGTGATGGCGTTGGGCAAGCCGATGCTGGTCACCGGTGGTGGCGGATATAACGTGCCGAATACGGTGCGGGGGTGGGCACTGGTCTGGAGTGTATTGTGCGGGGATCATCTGGACGCCATGATGTACGGCATGGGCGGCGTGATGATGGAGAACACGGATTGGGCTGGTGGATTGCGGGACCGGGTATTGTTGTCGGATGCGGGGCGGCGGGGTGAAGTGGATCGCGAAGTGGAGGAATCCATCCGCCGGGTGCAGTCGCTGGTGTTTCCGTTACACGGTTTGTGACCGGTTCGCCGTCCTCTCGGAAACGGAAAAACCAAAGCGGGGACCGCTCATAGAGCGGGGCTACATTTCGGATGTAACGAACACCGGGTTGACGCCTGCCGAACGATTCCCGCTTTCACGGATGTAGCCGCGCTCTGCGAGCGCCTCTGGTGCCGAAGCGGTGACGCCTGCACGAAGCGTGAGAAGAAAACCAAAAGAGAAGACCGCTCATAGAGCGGGGCCACATCAGTTATTAAAATGCTTATTATACATATTATATAATATTGATTACTAATATATTATGCATAATTGATAATTTGTTAGGATGCAATAAAAGCAATTAATTCTTTGGGCTGTTTGGCTGTTTCGCGCCCTC
>MHBQ01000164.1:7481-23333 GCA_001803315.1 Lentisphaerae bacterium RIFOXYC12_FULL_60_16 | reverse complement strand
CGCCCGGTCAGCGAACCGGTCGGAGGAGGACTCCCACCTCCTTGACATGGCACCCTCACGGGCGCACTGGCCCCGCTCTACGAGCGGTCCCTCTGGTTTTCCGTCGGTATATCCCCTCAACTCCCTGCCGGACGGGTGAACGGTGCGCCGGAGCTACAGCCGGACACGGCTTGCCCGGTGAATCTTTGGGAATCTCGGGGGCGGGTGATCGGGCTTGACGTACTCATTGTACTGAGTAATTATACGCTCCATGAAACGCAAAATTAAACAACCCTATGAACGGCCCCAGGGGGCCGCACTCGCATCGCGCCTGGAAGAACCGCGCCGTCTCATCCAGGTGGTGGCGGGGCCGCGGCAGGCGGGCAAGTCCACCCTGGTGCAGCAGGTTGCCGAACGTCTGGACATTCCCGTGCGCTATGCCGACGCGGATGAGCCGATGCTGCGCGGCGTAGGCTGGATCGCCCAGCAATGGGAGGCGGCGCGCCTTTCCCTCGACCCGGCGGGTGCGGTCCTGGTGCTCGACGAGATCCAGAAGATTCCCGGTTGGTCGGAAACCGTCAAACGCCTCTGGGATGAGGATACCCGCGCCAGACGCCCGCTCCGGGTCGTGCTGTTGGGATCGGCGCCGCTCCTGATCACGCAGGGATTGACCGAGAGCCTGGCTGGCCGCTTCGAAGTGATCTTCCTGCCGCACTGGAGTTACGCCGAAATGCGGGCGGCCTTCGGCTGGTCCCTCGAGGAATTCGTTTTCTATGGGGGCTACCCGGGCGCGGCCCCGCTCATTGGCGAACCCGGGCGCTGGGCGCGCTACGTTCTGGACAGCCTGATCGAGACCTCGATCTCCCGCGACGTGCTGCTGTTGACCCGCGTGGACAAACCGGCGCTCCTGCGGCGGCTGTTCGAGCTGGCCTGCCGCTATTCGGGGCAGGTGTTGTCGTACACCAAGATGCTGGGGCAGTTGCAGGATGCCGGCAACACCACAACACTGGCCCACTACCTGGAACTGCTGGCTGGCGCCGGCATGGTCTGCGGCCTGCAGAAATACGCCGGGGACGCGGCCCGCAGCCGCGGCTCCAGCCCCAAGCTGCAGGTGCTCAATACCGCGCTGCTGACGGCTATGAGCGGCTACACGCTGGCCGACGCCCGCGCCGACCACGAGTTCTGGGGGCGACTGGTGGAGTCCACCGTGGGTACGCATTTGGCCAACGCGGCAATGGCCGGCGAAGGCAGGCTGTATTATTGGCGCGAAGGCAACCACGAGGTGGATTTCATCGTTCAGGCAGGTCGCCGCTTGACGGCGATCGAGGTCAAGAGCGGACGCGCCCCGGTGGCGCATCCCGGCACGGCGGCTTTCGCGCAGGCTTTCAAACCGCAGCGCTGCCTATTGGTCGGGGGTGACGGCATCGCACTGGAGGATTTTCTCTCACATCCGGTACAACATTGGATTGTGGATGCCGTATGAGCAGGGCAGGCGCAGAGAACCGTCCCGGACCAGAGGTTCTTCTGAATACTTTCCGCCAACTGAACACTCTCCCAAATCTGAACACTGAACACTTCCCCATCCCCGTACCGTCAGCATAAAAGTGTCCATTTCTTTCATCTTCCGCAGTCCGACGTTCGCCGGGTGCGCCGCGGGCAGGCTGCCACGATCAGCCGCGACGGCCCTCGGGGTGGCGGGTCATGTCCCGTATCATATCGCAGGTTTGTGCAACCCGGTCGGTCATGGAACCCGTCAGCAGATTCGTGTCCCGGTACACGAACTCGATGAAGAAGTCTTTGCCGATATCGAGCGTTTCCTGCAGATGATGCCGGAGGTCGTCCCGGTCAAAGGTCTCGCCGCAGAGTTTCAGGGGAATCGGTTTCCGGCACCAGATGATGTCCCGTCGACAGGTTTCCGTAAGCCGGTGGAGATCGCACCAGGGGGTGACGCTGACCTTGCGCAGCCCCGGCAGACGTTGGAGCACCGGCATCAGGTTATGAACCGCTTCGCAGCATCCGAACATCAACAGCTTGAATTTGTCGGCCAACCGGGTGAAGTGAGGCATCAGGAACTCGTCGAACATGTCGGCGGAGATACCGGCGGATTCCTGGGACTCCAGGTAGCCGTAACGGTCTTTCGAGACCACCGGGTTCGCCGCCGGACGAGCGGTTTCGTCAGAGAACAGGGAACTGCCCGTACAGTACCCCTGGTTGCCGTCATGGTTCAGCGTCAGCAGGTTCTGGTCTTCTTCCCACTGGCCCAGGGCTTGATTATCTTCGGCCAGGAACGTGAACAGCCGATGCACCGCGTCGGGGTTCATGGCCATCTGCAGATAGAGTTCCTGCATGCCCATGAGATGCACGGCCTTGTTGGTGATCCCGCTGGAGTACATGGAACTGGTGCGGCCGATCTCCACGGGCAGAAACCCCGCAAACGTTTCCTTCGCCAGCTGCGCCCTTCTTTCGGTCTGTTCCCTGTCGAGGGAGATCGTGCGCTTGCTCAGCTTGCCCCAATCCGCATCGATATCCTTGATCGGTTGACTGGTCTTGTAGCCCAGTGAACTTCCGTGGCCATTGTCTGCCCGGGTAATCTGCAGTTCGTCACAACCGCTTGAACTCGGGGTGCACCAGTCAACCACGAACCGATCGGGAATGATTCGGTCGTCATCAATCACCTCATAGGCAACCACGGCCCCGAGAAGTCGGGCTTCCAGATCCCGGCATTCGCGATCTTCGCACTCCAGCGGCGGGGTCAGGTCCTGAAAGTAGGAGCCGTTGTCCTCTATATGGAACGGGTATGTCTTTTCTTGAAGACGATTATGAACGCGCCACTTCTCCCGCCGCTCAACCATGGGTTGCCCGCAAGCGTATTCCGTGTACTTGCCGGCCAGGTTTCTAAGCCGTTCCTTGTCTTTCTTGATCATCACGGATTTCCCCATGAGCAAACCACCCTTCTGTCGAACGTGTAACGACGCAATTTTCGCGGTACCGTGATAATACGCTGTATTTTGCGGTTCGCGTCAATTCACTTTCGTTCTTTAGCGTCTCTTATCGGTGTCCGTCCGCGTTCATCAGCGGTAAAATTCCCCGGTTATCGGTGCCTGTCCCCGTCCGATCCGGGCTTGCCGCGGCGAAGCTTCTCTGCGAAGCCGGGCTTCCATTTCGAAAAGGGCAACGGCTTCGCGTCAGATGGCGTCTGGCTGTAGCCGGGGTCGGTGACACCCGGCCTTTCCAGATCCGCGATCACCGATCGCGGCTACAGGGCGCAAGGCGGAGCCGCGGATGGGGCCATATCACGCGAAGCCGCTTGCCCCGAAATGGAAGCCCGGCGGTTCATCACACGGCCTGCCACGAAACAGACCGGGGCGGGGTCCGGGCTTCGTGCGGACACTTCGCCCCGGCACGCGCCCCAGCTCCAGCCGGACCAGACGGGACCGGCCTCAATGAAATCCCGGCGAGGCCGTACACCCCTGGCGGCCCGCATGATGCTGCCACGGCTGATCGCCAACCTTGATGCTCCACGCGTTGTGGCAGAGGTTGCGCCCGTTGTTATGACAGGCAAACCGCACCTGGACCTTCGTGCCGACAACCACCTTCAACGGTTGGTTCAACGGCATGACGGTACGGCCCCAGTGCGTCTTCGGCGCATCCGGCGCATTGGTCAGGCGCACCCCGGGCACCAGCTCGGACTCGAACCAGGCCGTGACGGCCGAAATGGTGCCGGGACGGTTGGCCGTGAACACCTGATCTGCAATCCAGGGACCCGCCGCACTCTCCAGCGTGTCCCGGTTCGCGTCCGAGTGCCAGAGCTGCTGGGGCTCGGCAAGCAACAGATTGCCGGTGACATGGTGCATGGCATTGTGCACTTCATTCGCCGTACGGGCGGCAATCGGGCCGAGATTCAGCCCGTAGGGGGTGGAGCGCCAGAACGCCAGCGACTGGTCCACACTCTCGTCATGGGCCGGCGCCAACAGGGCCGTCACCGCCCCGGGAATCATGCAACCGCCGGGCTTGAGCCACCGGTCCCGCGCCTGCAGCACGGGATGGAACAGGTTTTCGTCAACCCCGAACCCCCCCATCCATTCGGCGGTAATCACATCCACCTTCTCCGGGAGCTGGGCCGCTTCGATATCGCTCTGGATGATTTCAATCCGGTCGCCCATCCCGTTGGCATCGATGAGTTCCCGCGTAACCTCCGTGACCGCCGTGCGCTCGACCGCATAAACCTTGCGCGCACCGGCCAGCGCCGAAAACATGGCCAAAATTCCCGACCCAGTGCCGACATCCAACACGGCATGGCCGGGGCGGACCGTTTTCAGTATGGCTTCCTTATAGGCATTGCAGCGGATCTGGTCCCGCAACATCTCGCGATGCATCCAGAGTTCATTGTAGGCTTTCGGTTCCATGGACCAACCCTTCATCTTGCACATGACCGTTATACCGGAAAAACATGGCCGGGGGCGCCGGACACCGTCGATCCGCCCGCCGGAACGCTATGCCGCCGTGGTGTTTTCGCCCTTACCGGGAACATTCGCCGGGCGTCCCGCCATGATCGCGGCGGACGCACAGTTGCCCGCCACATTCACGACCGTCAGGATCGGATCGATGACCGGATTGATCGCCGACACAAGAATGATGGCCACCAGCGTGGGCAACTGGAACGGATCCAGCACCAGCGCCAGCATGGCCACGCTGGCCAGCCCGGGCGCGCTGGACGCCACCACGCCGGCCAGCGCCGCCAGCGGAATGATCGTCAGCAGATGCGCCGGACTCAGCGACACCTCATACAGTTGCGCGATGAAAACCGCCACCATGCCGAAGCAGATGGCATTGCCGTGCGGATTCAGCGTGGTTCCCAACGGAATCACCAGGTCGACGGTGTCCTTCTCAAACCCCATCTGCTTGTGCAACCCCTCCAGCGCAAACGGCAACGATGCAAATCCGTTGGACGTGCCGAACCCGACCACCAGGGCCTGCCGAATTGACCGGAAAATCGTACCGAAGGACAGCCCGGAACGGATGCGCAGCACGATGAAATACAACACCAGCAGCGCCAGGGACCCCGCATACAGGTAAAGGATCAGCTTGATGAGCGCGACAAATATGCCGGTCCCGATCTGGGCGATCTGATCGGCAAACAGGAAGCAGAGACCGAACGGCAGCGCATAGATGGTCCATCCGATCACCTTGAGCATGGCTTCATATACGGCATCCGCCACGGCCAGCGCCACATCACTGCTGGACGAACGGACCGACCCGAGCGCCACACCGATGATGATGCAGAAGAACAGGACCGGCAGATTGCGTCCTTCGCTGACCGCTTTGAATACATTTTCGGGAATCATGTTGTACAGGAAATCGGAAACACCGGTCCCGGTCGGCATGGCGTCTTCACCCGGATCGCCCGGGGCATTCCGGGCGATTTCGACACTGGCGATCTCCTGCCCCATCAACACCTTGCTGTCGCGCCCCAGGTCGCTCCCGGTCCGTCCGATCAACCCCAGCCCGACCCCCAGCGCGGCGGCCAGCAGCATGCCGCCCGCAAAAACACCCGTAACCCCCAGGATAAAGGCGTTGGCCCGGCCCGAACGCATCAGGCGGCCCACGCTGATGATCACGGCGGCAATCATGATCGGCAATACACACATCTGGAGGAAAATCAGGTAAAGCCGGCTGGGATTGTGCAGGACCTGCGCCAGCGGCCGGTGATAAAGCCCGATATATACACCCAGCGCAATTCCGGCGAATACCGCCGCCGGATGCAAGAGCACCTGACCGAAACGTGCCATCAACCGATTCATGACCACACCCCTGCCCGGATTGAACCTGACATTGTCATGGCGATGATTCCTTCCCCAGCCACTTTACGCGCAGCGCAGTCAGTCGTCCCTCGCCTTCCATCGTCGCCAGATAGGTATTGATCCAGTTCAAAAGCTGGGCATCCTGCCAGTTCACCACAATCGACAGGGGATCTTCCTTGTCTTTCATGATGCGGGTCTGGACATACAGCACTTCCTCCGGATGCTGCTGGACCCACAGGGTGATCTGGCTGTTGTCGAAAATAACGGCATGCACGTCGCCGCGCACGGCGGCTGCCGCCGCCTTGTCAAAATCCTCGTAGGCAACAATCTCCGCCTTGGGATAATCCTTGACGGCAAAATCCATGTACGAGGATCCCGAAATCGTTCCGATGCGGATATTCGGCGCATTCAACCACTGGTCGATCGGCAGGGCGTTGCCGGCCCGGGGCCCCTTCACGCGGTTGATCAGCAACGCCTGGTACAGGCGTACATACGGGGTCGAGAAATTCGCCAGCATGGCGCGCCGCGGGGTCCGGCTGATACAGGATATGGCCAGGTCCGCCTGGCCGGCCGCCACAAAGTCAACCAATCCGTCAAAGGTGGCGGAAGACCGGTCAAACCGGACCTTCACCCCCAGCGTCTGGGCAATGCTCTCCGCAAGATCGACATCCAGGCCGCAAAGCTGCCCGGCCTTGTCCAGCGTGTAGAATGGGGCCCCATCCTCACGGTGCATCGCGACAATCAATTCGCCGCGTTTGACAATACGCCGGATATCCGGCGGCATCAGGGAGGTATCCGTCTCAGCCGACCATGAGCCCGGCAGCCCAAAACCGGCAAGCATCCCGGCAACCAACCATAACCATCCGAAATAAGGCCGTTTCACCCGCTGATTCCTCCCGAAATGATGCAGGCAACCCGCGGAAAATCCGCGCGAGCGCGGCAAAAAAAGTGACACCGTTTATAGACTGATGAACGGCGTAAGACAAGCTGTTTCAGCCGGTTCATGCAATAGCCTGAAATCTTGACAGGGATTCCCGGGTTGTCCATGATCATCCGGCTTATTGAACGCATAATCCCCTCCGGCGATGTGCCGGATACGGCGGTTCGGAACGGGCATATGAAACATATTTCATTAATGGATCTGCGGCACCATCTGGGATCCGTTGTCGACGAGGTGCGGATCAAGTCGGAACCGGTCGTCCTGGAGCGGGCCGGACGGCCCGTGGCCATGCTGTGCCCGGTGGACTACATGGAACGTAACCCGAACGCCAACCACCGCCAGCGGGCACTGGACACCCTGGAAAATCAAGGGCAGAACCGGGCACGCGCCACCGACCTGGTGAAATGGTTGAAGAACGCCCGGGGAGGTGCACGGTGAAAGTGTTCCTCGACACCGCCCCGATTCTTATGCTGGTCGAAGGCCCCGCCCCCCTCCGTCGGGCCGTCAAGGAACAGCTTCGTCTCTGGCTGGATGCAGAGGTCCCGCTGGGTACGTCGGTCCTGTCGCTGGCCGAATTGCTGGAACACCCCAAACGACTGGACGATATCACCCTGCAGTACCGTTACCGGACGTTGCTGGGCGAACTGTTGTCGTTTCCCTTTTTTGCGTTCGACGACCAGGCTGCCGAACTGGCCGCCGAACTGATGGCCCGCCATGACCTGCGCCTGGTGCAGGCCCAACAACTGGCCATCGCCGTCATGCACGAGTTCGACGTTTTTTATTCGGCTGAATCCGCACCGGCGGGATTTGACCGGCTTACGTTTCTCCCGGCACCCCCGACCGCATGAACCACCAGGAGCATGAACCATGACATTTTCGAAAATCGGAGTGATTGGCGCCGGCGTCATGGGCGTCGGTGTGGCCCAGGACCTGGCCCAATGCGGTCTGCAAACCGTCCTGCTGGACGTGAATACCGGCGTGCTGGACAAGGCGCTTAAAACGATTGCCGACAACGTGCGCCTGGGCGCCATGCTCAACCGCACGGCGGAGACGGAACCGGTGGAAACCGTCCTCGGGCGCATCACGCCCACCGTGGACTATGCGCCGCTGGCAGCGGTTGATTTTGTCGTCGAAAACGTGGTGGAAAAACCGGCGATCAAGGAACCGGTCTACCACCGGCTCGATGCCGTCTGCCCCCCGCATTGCGTATTCGCCGTGAACACGTCGGCCATCTCGATCACCCGCGTGGCCGGCTGGACCAACCGGCCCGCCCAGGTGGTGGGCATGCATTTCATGAATCCGGTGCCGATGAAGAAACTCGTCGAGGTGATCCGCGGATTCCACACCAGCGACCCGACCATCGAGACCGCCCGCGCCTTCCTGGCCGCCCTGGGCAAGAAAGCCGTGGTGGTCAACGACATGCCCGGTTTCGTTTCCAACCGGGTGCTGATGCTCACCGTCAATGAGGCGGTCTTTGTCGTACAGGACCAGGTGGCATCCGCCGCCGACGTGGACAAGATCTTCAAGGGCTGCTTCGGCCACAAGATGGGCCCGCTCGAAACCGCCGACCTGATCGGGCTCGATACGATCCTCTATTCGCTGGAGGTCCTGTATGAGAGCTATAATGACCCGAAATTCCGGCCGGCGCCCCTGCTGAAGAAAATGGTGGATGCCGGCCTGCACGGCCGCAAGAGCGGACGGGGCTTCTACCAGTACCCCAACATGTAAGGAAAGGCGCGTATGCAAGCGGAAACGATCAGTCACGAGGTGCGTGGATTCCTGGAACCGTACATCGATGACACGGAATTCAGCAACGACGACGACATTTTCGAGATGGGGTTGGTTAATTCCCTGATGGCCATGCAACTCGTCCTCTTCCTCGAAAAACGGTACGCCTTCAAATTCGAGGGGGCCGATCTGGACCTCGTGAACTTCCGGACCCTCACCCGGATCCAGGACCTGGTGACACGCAAACTGGGCAAGGCCTGATCGTATCCACGGATCAACCGGCAGGTGGGCATGCTGACAACAGAACAACGGCAGAACCGGGAAACGGCGGTGCGCTTCATGCAGGCGCACGCGGTGCCGCAGGCAACCGCCTGGGACGAACAGGGCGAAATTCCCCGCGCAATCCTGACCCGCATGGCGGACCAGGGACTGCTTGGAACCTTCATCGGGACCGGCCAGGGCGGACGCGGCTGGGACGCCCTGAGCTTCGGCCTGCTGTGCGAACAGACCGGCGCCGCCAGCGCCTCGCTGCTGAGCATACTGACCGTCCACAGCATGACGCTCCAGGCCGTCGCCCAGTGGGGCACCCCGGAACAGAAGCAACGCTGGCTCCAATCCCTGGCCACCGGCAAAACCCTGGCGGCTTTCGCGCTGACAGAGCCCGATATCGGCAGCGACGCTTCCAACATTACCACGCGGATTGAACCCGAGGGGACCGGCTACCGCCTGACCGGGCGCAAGAAGTGGATCTCCTTCGGCCGGCATGCCGACGTGTTCCTGGTAATGGCCCGCCAGGACAAGCTGCCGGTGGCCCTGCTGGTCCCGCGCGACACCCCGGGCCTGACCGTCGCACCCATGACCGGACTGCTGGGATTCCGTTCCGCCGGACTGGCGGAAATCACCTTTGACAACTGTCCCCTGCCGGCGGCGGCGCTGGTCGGCCGTATCGGCGGCGGCTTTTCACACGTGGCCTCCGCCTCGCTCGATCTCGGGCGCTTCTGCGTCGCCTTCGGATGCCTCGGCATCATTGAAGCCTGCACCCTGGATGCCGTGGTATACGCCCGCCGCCGCCGCCAGTTCGGCGTCCCGATCTTCCAGCATGAGCTGATCCTGGAACTCATTGCCGACATGATCACCGGCGCCAAGAGCGTGCGGCAGCTCTGTTACCACGCTGCCGCCCTGCGCCAGGCAGCCGAACCCGAATCCATACTGGAAACCACGGTGGCCAAATACGCGGCCTCACGTACCGCCGCCCGCGTGGCCGGCAATGCGGTACAGGTCCACGGCGCCATGGGTTGTTCCTCGCAAACCCGCGTGGAACGCATGTTCCGCGATGCGCGGATCTGCGAGATCATCGAGGGCAGCAACCAGATGCAGCAACTGATGATCGCCCGCAACGGCGCGGCGGAATACCTGCGCGAAGCCCGGCGGCTGGAGAAAGGCACCGGCGATGGCGTCGGAGCGTAAGATCAAGTGCGTCGTCTGGGACCTCGACAACACCCTCTGGGACGGCATTCTCGCCGAGGGGGACACCCTTCGCCTCCGGCCCGAGGCCCTCAACGCCCTGAAAACCTTCGATGAACGCGGAATCCTGCAATCCATCGCCTCGCGCAACACGCATGAAGCCGCCTGGCTGCAGCTCGAGGCATTCAAGCTGGACCACTATTTCCTCTATCCCCAGATTCACTGGAACGCCAAGTCGGGATCGCTCGGCGCGATCGCGGAAAAGCTGAACATCGGCCTCGACACCTTCGCCTTCATCGATGACCAGCCGTTCGAACGCGATGAAGTCCGTTGTGTGCATCCGGCCGTGCGCGTGTTCGATGCGGTGGAGACCTCCGGCCTGCCGGCGCTCCCGGCGTTCATGCCGCGCTTCATCACGGAAGACTCCCGGCGACGCCGCGAACTCTACCAGCTCGACGCCAACCGTAACCAGGCCCAGGCGGAATTCAAGGGACCCGAAGAGAAATTCCTGCGTACCCTGGACCTGCGACTGGCCCTGGCGCCTGCCGGCGAGTCGGACCTCCAGCGCGCCGAGGAACTGACCCAGCGGACCAACCAGCTCAACACCACCGGTATCCCCTATTCCTACGAGACCCTGCGCCAGCGAATGCTGTCACCCGACCATCTGTTGCTGATCGCCGACCTGACGGACCGCTACGGCGACTACGGCAAGATCGGGCTCGTGCTGTTGCACCGGACCGCATCCGCCTGGACCATTGAACTGCTGCTGATGTCCTGCCGGGTCATGTCACGGGGGGTGGGAGGCGCCATTCTCACCTTCCTGCGCCGGACCTGCGCGGAAAACGGCTGCGAACTGTATGCCCGTTTCCGTGAAACTGAACGTAACCGCATGATGTACGTCACCTACCGGTTTGCCGGATTCAGTGAACACGGCGCCACACCCGATGGTCTCCAGCGGTTCAAGAACGACCTCACATCCATACCCGCCTACCCGGACTACCTGACCCTGAATTTGGCCCCTGAACTGCAGATCCATCGTTCGGCAATCAAGGACGGCGAACGTATCAACATCCCGGTTTGGGGAGACACCCCACCATGACCCTGCGCGCCGCATTCGGCAGTGTGGACTATACCCCGGAAGCCGGCATCCCCTTCGGCCGCATGAGCCACCATACCCTCCTGGCCGAAGGCATCCACTCCCGCCTCACCGCCCGCCTGGCCCTGTTCGCCGACGACACCAACCTGGTCGGCCTCCTCGCCCTCGACCAGATCCGCAACCGCCGCGTGGAAACCGTGGTATTTCGACGCACACTTGCCCACGTGTTAAACGTGCCGCCCGGCAATTTCATGGTCACCGCCACCCACACCCACAACTCGCCCGGACTCGCCCCCTGGCGTCCCAACGATACCGGGTTCACCCTGTTGGATAAACTCTGCGACGAGATCGCCTCCCTCGCCGCCCAACTCAAAAAGAACCTCCAACCGGTCACCCTCCATGGGGCACGGTGTTCCGCGCCGGGTTTGATCCACAACCGGCGCAGTGTTTACCGGGCGCCGGATGGCCGCGAACAGGTCGGCACGCACGGTCCGCGTCAGCATCCGGATTTCATCCGGGTGGAAGACGAGGACGAGAGCGAACTGCGCCTGGTCCTTGCCCGGACCCTGGACGGACACCTCGCCGGCGGAATCGTCAACATCCCCTGCCACCCCACCACCCTTTACGGAGTCTCAAAGTTCTCCGCCGACTATCCCGGCGTGGTCCGTGATCGCCTGCAGTCCGCACTCGGCGGGCCCTTCCTGTTCCTGACCGGATTTGCCGGCAACCAGAGTCCGACCGCACCCGGCAAGACACCCGAAGACGCCTGTGAACAGTTCGGGAACCGACTCGCGGAAGCCCTTCTGCAGGTTGTCGAAAAACCTGAACCGCTGCCCGTAACACGGGGTGTCGCCGTTGCCGGCAAAGCCGTGTCGCTCAAGCTCCGCATCCCCACGCCTGCACAGGCAACCCTGGCGTGGGAACACCTCGAAGCCGTCTTGCGCGGAGAACGCCCGCCCAGCCTCTGCCAGCCGATGTACGGGTACGCCTACCATTTCCATCACAACATGCCGAAAATCGACGACTGGCTGGCCCGCGAAATCATCGGCCGCTGGGAACTGTACCGGCGCGGCGAAGACCGCATCCCGCACGAGACCCAGGAAGTCCAGGTTCTGCGGCTGGGCGAACTGGCCATCGCGGGATTACCCGGCGAACCCTTTGCCAATTTCGGACGCCAGCTCCGCAACGAATCCCCACTGCCCTTCATCCTGGCAGCCGAACATGCCAACGGCTTTGCCGGCTACCTGCCCCCGGCCGACGCCTTCCAGCGGGGCGGCTACGAATGTTGCCTCGCCGACCAGAGCCGCTTCGAGCCGAAGGCCGGTGACCGCCTCATCCGCGCCACCCTTAAACTTCTGTCACACATGCAATAAGAACCCGGGTGGGTGAACCGCGACAACCCTTCGACGACTCAACAGGTTCACCGCTCTTGATGCGCTCATAGAGCGCGGCTACATCCGGAAAAATGTAGCCCCGCTCTATGAGCGGTCCCCCGGGTGGATGAACGGAAGACAGCGCCGCCCTCCATCCCCGGGATTGACGCGGAAGCACAACGCGCTACAATCCGTTCCATGCTGATAGGTGTCAGCAAAACAAGGGTTTTATTACGAAAGGAAACACGATGAAACGGACATGGTGGCTGGCAGTGGCAATCCTGGCAGGCTTGATGGTATTCGAAGGGACCATGCAGGCAGGTGAACATTTCATCGGCGGCGGCGCCCATTACTTCAAAACCATCGACGCTATCGACAACGACGACGGGGAATTCGACGAGAACGGCCTCGCCTGGGTGGTCTCCTACCAGTACCAGTTCGGCGCCATTTTCAAGATCCAGGCCGACCTCGAACTCCTCCCCGAGGATTATGCCGGATCACCCGAAAAGGTCTGGGCGCCCCAGGCATTCCTCCTGCTCGGCCGCGGCCTGTATGCCGGACTCGGCGTCGGCACTCTCTACTCGGACGGCGAATGGGCCGACAAACCCTTCTACGCGATCCGCGCCGGACTGGACCTTGAACTCCTCCCCCGTCTCCACCTCGACATCAATGCCAACTACTACTTCAACGACTGGGACAGCGTGAACACGCTCGATGAAGACGTCGACTCCGATACCATCACCATCGGCGCCGCCGCCCGCTTCCAACTGTAACAACAGGAATCGGTCTAACCGGTGTCAGGTGTCAGGCTGAACCCCTGAAACCTGACACCTTTTTTATGTCACACCCCCCCATACCACTGCCGGTCGACGACATCCGTCCCGCCATCCGGGACGCGCTCAAGAAGCAGTCCCGCCTGATCGTGACCGCCCCCACCGGTTCCGGAAAATCCACACGGATTCCCGGATTCCTGGTTGACGATGATCCCGCCGGCAAGGGACGGGTGGTCTGCCTGCAACCACGCCGCCTGGCCGCCCGCATGCTCGCCCGCCGCGTCGCTTCCGAACGCGGCGTTGCGCTGGGGGGACCGGTGGGGTACCGCGTCCGGTTCGATCACCGGGCCGGACCCGCCACCCGCATCGTGTTCGAGACCGACGGCATCCTGCTCCAGGAAATGCTGGGCGACCCGCTGCTCTCCGGCGTGCAGGCCATCGTCTTCGATGAGTTCCACGAACGGCACCTGTTCGGCGATGTCCTGCTGGGCCTGGCCCTGCAACTCCAGAAAACCACGCGACCCGACCTCAAGCTGGTGGTGATGTCCGCCACCCTGGATACCGCCCGGCTGCAATCGTTTCTCGACCCCTGCGCCTGCATAACCGCCTCCGGCCGCCAGTTCCCCGTAACCATTGAATACCTGCCGCCGGGACAGAAGCCGGAACGCATCCCGGCCTGGGACCTTGCCGTGGAAGCCGTCAGCCAGTCGGCATCCGGCAACACCGGGCACATCCTCATTTTCATGCCGGGCTCCCACGAGATCCGCCGCACCGTTGATGCGCTCAAGCACTGCGCCGCTGCACGCGATCGCCGCATCGTCCCGCTGTACGGCGACCTCTCCCCCGATGCCCAGGACGCCGCCGTGGCGCCGGACCCGACCCCGCGCATCATCGTGGCCACCAACATCGCCGAAACCTCCATCACCATTGATGGCGTCACCGCCGTCATCGACAGCGGACTGGTCCGCCAGGCGGGTTTCGATCCCGCCCATGGCATCAATTCGCTCCTGGTGGAAAAAATCAGCCGCGCCTCGGCCGACCAGCGCGCGGGCCGTGCCGGACGCACCGCACCGGGCCGCTGCCTGCGCCTGTGGACCGAAGCGGACCATGCCCGACGCCCGGCACAGGACCTTCCGGAAATTTCCCGGCTCGACCTCAGCGAAGTGATCCTCCGCCTGCACGCACTCGACCTCCGCGATCTGAACGCCTTTGCCTGGCTGGAAGCCCCTTCCCCGGACCGGCTGAACCAGACCATCACGCTCCTGGAAGATCTCGGCGCTTTGCATCCCGTTCCGGGTGAAGGGCATCGCCTGACTCCGCTGGGACGGCGCATGGTCGAGTTTCCCCTGCACCCGCGTTGGACCCGGCTCCTGCTGGCCGCCGAAACCTACGCTTGCGTGGCCGATGCGGCCCTCGCCGCCGCCCTTTCCCAGGAACGCAGCATCCTGCTCCCGCAACAGAACCGCGACGTGGTTGAACGCCGCACCACGTTTGCTGATCCGGAACAGGAGTCGGACCTGCTGCTCCTCTGCCGTCTCTGGCGTGAAGCCCGCCGGCTCCAGTATGATCGGGATGCCTGTGACCGCCTGGGCATCAACGGCCTGGCATGCCGGCGCGTGGACGACCTCCGCCGCCAGTTCGAAGACCTGGCAGAACGTTCCGGCCTGCCCATTTCCACCACGCCGGCCCCCGCCGACCGCGTGTTACGCTGCATCCTGGCCGCATTCCCGGACCAGGTGGCCCGGCGCGTCAGTTCCGGAAGCCAGGCCGTACGCCTCGTTCATGGACGGCAGGGGTCGCTCGAACGATCCAGCAACGTACGCCGTGCCACCCTGCTGGTTGCCCCTGAAATCCGCCACATCGAACTGCGCCGCGGCGAATGCGAAACCCGCATTACCCTCGCCAGCCGGGTGGACCCGGAATGGCTTGAATCCCTGTTCCCGGACCACATCCATCACCGCCGTGTGGCGGTCTACAATGCCATCCTGCGCCGGCCGGAAGTCCGGCAATTGACCGACTATCTCGATCTGACCATCGCCGAAACAACTTCGGGAATCCCGACCCCGGATGAAGCCGCCGCCTGCCTGGCGGCCGAAGTCATGGCTGATCGGCTGACCCTCAAGGAATGGAACTCGCGTGTGGACCAGTGGATCCTGCGCCTGAACCAGTTGGCGGAATGGTGCCCGGACCTTGTGCTCCCGGCCATCGGCGAGGAGGAACGCCGCTTGCTGGTGGAGGAGATCTGCCGCGGCGCCACGACGGGCCGGGAAGTCAAGGAACGCCAGGTCCTGCCGGTACTCCAGCGCTGGTTGAATGCCGCCCAGCAGGAATTGCTTCGGAAACACGCGCCCGAGCAGGTCACCCTGTCCAACGGGCGTACGTTCAAACTCGTCTACGAAGCCGGCCGGGCACCCGGATTCTCCGCCCGGATCCAGGATCTTTATGACGTCAAGGAATGCCCACGGATTGCGCGGGGAAAGATCCGCGTCCGGGTCAGCATCCTGGCGCCCAACCAGCGGCCGGTCCAGGTTACCGATGATCTGGCCTCCTTCTGGAAAACCGGCTATGAACAGGCAAAAAAAGACCTGCGCGGCCGTTATCCCAAACACGAATGGCGCTGAGCCGGAACGACGCTTTCGCTCTGCGACCCCCGCTACTCTGCTTCCTCAAAAACGGGATTCGGTTAACGATAGCGGAC
>MHBQ01000164.1:0-7454 GCA_001803315.1 Lentisphaerae bacterium RIFOXYC12_FULL_60_16 | reverse complement strand
AGCGGACGACGAGAACGGATAACGAGTAGGAAATTCCTGAATCGTCCACCGCTTTCGTCGCCCGCTATCGTGTTCCGATCCCCATAATTATTAAAGGAACCCCGGTGACAGACAACCCATGCTGACCTGCTCTGCCCGTTTCTGCCGATATTTCGTCTATCCCTGGTTCTCCCACTGCTCTACTGCGCGCTCAATCTGCGCCATCCAAACTGTCACGCCATGCAGACTTGCATGGATCCCATCCGGAATGTTACGGTGATACTGCTTGATCAAGGAGTCCCGGTATGAAGCGCCAAGAAGTCCTGCATACGCTGGTACAACATCGTCACGAACTTGCTGAAATGAAAGTTCGATCCCTTGCCATCTTCGGGTCCGTGGCACGCGATGAAGCGGTAGCCTCCAGTGATGTTGATGTGCTTGTGGAATTTGATGAGCAGGCACAGGTCGGGCTGTTCCACTTGATTGGTGTCAAACAATACCTGGAAAACCTTTTACATTGTACGGTGGATCTGGGCACGCCAGACACCTTGCGTGAACCCATAAGAACCCAGGCGCTTAAGGAGTCCATCCGTGTCGCCTAGGAACTGGAAGTTTCGGGTCGAAGACATCCTGGGCGCTATAAACGCCATTGAGGGATACACTCGGAACATGACACCGGAATCCTTTTCCGCGGATCCCCGGACCTTGGATGCCGTGTTACACAACATTTCCGTGATGGGAGAAGCAGCAACGTGCATCCCCGACGAGATCGCGCAGCAGTTCCCCGAAATTCCGTGGGACAAAATGCGAGCCATTCGGAACCTTGTCGTTCACATGTATTTCGGCATTCGAAAGGATATTCTCTGGCAAACGGTCCGGCAGGATCTACCCGAACTGATCCCGCATCTCAAGCGAATGCTTCAACCGGTTTAACCTGAAGATCAAAGTCTCCGATTCCTCTACTGAACACGCTCCCAATCTGAACACTTCTCGCCCCTCCCATCCCGTCCATCTCTCATCCCCATCCTGTATATCCCGTCATATTTCCGACGCCGTTAAGGACGCATGATCGTCAGGGCAAACGTATCAAATGTATCGCCAAACCAATAAAATTCAGCAAAAACGGGATTCGGTTAACGATAGCGGACGACGAGAACGGATAACGAGTAGGAAATTCCTGAATCGTCCACCGCTTTCGTCGCCCGCTATCGTGTTCCGATCCCCATAATTATTAAAATACTAGATGCCTTTGCCCTGGCATGATCGTTGACTTCCACGGCATGATATCCTGTAATCACCCGATTCACAGGAGGACTCCATGTTCATCGATGCCCACCAGCACACCACCCGAACGAAAGGCCTTCCCCGGCAAAACGGCGACCACTTTGCCTCCCCGGAGGAAATCATCGCGGAAATGGACCGGACCGGCGTCGACAAGGGAATCCTCCAGCCGCTCCCGAATCCTGAATGCCATGGACAAATTGTCCCCACGGAAGACATCCTCGAAATCTGCGAACGTTATCCCGACCGGTTCATCCCGTTCTGCTGCATCGATCCGCGCGCCGGCGAGAATCGGCCCGACTACGACCTGTCCTGGATGATGGCCTATTACAAGGAACGCGGTTGCAAGGGCATGGGCGAAATCTGCGCGTCCCTCTCCCTGGAAGATCCGTTCGTGTTGAACTTTTTCCGCCACTGCGAAGCCACCCAACTGCATTGCACGATCCACATGGCAACCCGCCATTACGGCTATTACGGCCTGCTGGATGATCCCCAACTACCCCGCCTGGAACGCGTGTTGAAACAGTTCCCGAAACTGAACATCGTCGGGCATTCCCCGGTGTTCTGGGCGCATGTCAGCGCCGAGGTGGATTTCTCAACCGGGGACTGGTGGTATCCCTGGGACCGCAAGGTCGTGCCCGGCGGCGCCATCCCGCGCCTGATGGATGCCTGCCCAAACCTCTACGCCGACATCTCCGCCAACAGCGGGCTGTGCGCCATCAAGCGCGACCCGGATTTCGGTTTTGCATTCATGGAAAAATACCAGGATCACCTGATGTTCGGCACCGATATCTGTTCGCCGAAAAACAAGTTCACCCACGCCGAATACCTGCGCCAATGCCTCGCCGACGGCAATCTCTCCCGGCAGGCATTTGAGAAGATCACCTGGCAGAACGCCAACCGCATCTACCAACTGGGATTGTAACCCGCGACCCGGACGGACCCATGCAGCCCGCACCGTCAACCCTCCATCCGAATATCCTGGTCATCCTCACCGACCAGCTCCGCCGGGATGCCCTGGGGTGTTACGGCGACCCGAATGTATCCACACCCAACATCGACCGGCTGGCGCAAGGCGGGGTCTGCTTTACCAATGCCTGCTCCACCTACCCGATCTGCGTGCCGTTCCGCTTCACCTTCATGACCGGACAGTATGCGCATACGCGGCAGGTACCCGGCATCGACTGGCGCATGTCGCCTGCGGAACGTACCCTGGCCGACGAATTCAACGAGCATGGCTACGACACGATGTATGTGGGCAAATGGCACCTGTTCGGGGGCCACGGTCCACATGCCTTCAAGACACCCGTCCCCCGCGTCCACCAGGGCCGGTGGCGGAAATGGTTCGGCTTCGAATTGCGTAACCGCTATTTCGATACCTGTTGCTTTGAAGATGACGACCCCACCCCACACCCTATCAATGGATACCAGACGGACGGGCTTTTCCAGCGTGTGATCGACACCCTCGACAACGGGACGCTGACCCGCCCGTTCGCCTGTGTCCTCTCGGTCGAAGCCCCGCACCCGCCGCGGGAGGCGCCGGCAGCGTACGAGGCGCGCTGGAAGGACCGCCCCCACCAGCTTCCACCCAATTTTCTGGTCCGCACGGAATACGACGATCAGGCGTCCGGGTGGAGCCGGATACGGGATGAAAGCGACCGCGAGGCCCTGCTGCACGCCCGGCGGATGTATTACGCCATGATCGAGAACCTGGACTGGAACGTCGGCCGCCTGATGGAGGCCCTCCAAAAGTCCGGATTGGCCGACCAGACCATCGTCGTCCTGACCTCGGACCATGGGGACTGCATCGGCAGTCATGCCATTGACGAAAAGCAATACCCGTTCGAAGAATCCATCGGGATCCCCCTGCTGGTCCATGGACCCGGATGCGGGATTCCGGCCGGCGGCCGCCTCAAGCCACCGGTCTCAACGGAAGACCTGTTCCCCACCCTGCTTGGCCTTGCCGGCATCACCCCGCACAACCGGCTCCCCGGATTCGATACCAGCCACTGGATTCGTTTCGGCCAACCCGTCGATGCCGGACGGCCCGGGATCATGCTGGAATTCGTGTCTGAGCTCAGACCGAACGCCTGTTTCCATAACCGGCCCTACCGCGGTTTCCGGAGTCAGCGGTACAAATACACCGTATGGGGAAGTGAACGGGGACTCGAACCCTGGCAGTTTTTCGACTTGGAATCCGATCCCCATGAATTGCACAACCGCATTGCGGATCCCAGCTGCCAGACCTTAATCCGCCAGCATCACCTGTGTTTGCGCGACCGCATGCGGGAAACCGGCGACCATGAATGGCTGGCTGCCGCCTGGGACATCGAAGCCCTCAATCCCTGCCCGATAGCCGGTTGAAGGACGCTTAACCAGCCACCTTAAAGACGGGACCTACGCCGTTAGGGACAACGGCGTCCACCGTGCCCCCTGTACAATTCCAGTCGCTTTTCACTGCGCGTTCAGCACGTCGATCATGGCGGCCATGTTCTCGGGCCTGGCATCGCCCGGAATACAATGCGCCGGCGCCGCGATGTATCCGCCGTTTGCCCCCACGCGATCCAGCAGGCGCCGCACCTCGTCCTTCACCTGCTGAACGGTGCCAAACGGCAGGGTGCGTTGCGTGCTGATGCCGCCGTAAAAGGTCAAATCACCGCCATACCGGCGCTTCATCTCGAACACATCCATCACTTCCGGTTGGAATGGATTGAAAATATCCAACCCGATCCCGATCAGGTCCGGATATACCTCGTCCACCTTGCCGCAGGAATGGATCGACACAAGCTTGCCGTACGATTTCACCCGCTGGTACATCTGCCGGATGCGGGGTTTGATGAAAACACGCCAAAGCTCGGGCCCCATGATCAGGCCCGTCTGCTGGCCCCAGTCATCCCCGAAATGCATCACATCGATCGGATAGCGACAGGCATGATCGATAATCGCCAGATTGTGTTCGAGGATCCGGTCAAGCAATGCATGCACGAACGCCGGATCAGTCACCATGCCCATCAGGATGGTTTCCATGCCGGCCAGTGTCCAGGCCCGCTCAAACAGGCTGAACCCCAGGTTCGCTACCGCGCAATCGTCGGGGTGGGCGGCAATGAAGGCGTCATAATGCGCATACCGGGATGGATCGGCGGGATCGGGGAAGGGATGGTCCGGCAGGGATTCCGGGGTGATCCGGCAGTTGCACACCACCCCGATGTCCTTGTCCACCGACCGGTTCCACTGCACCCCGAATTCATCCTCCCAGATATCCGGCGCGATTTCCCGCCAGGCATTGGCCGGGGCGGTACCCAGCCCGGCGAAACAATTATTCAGCCGGGCGGTGAAATGCTCGTCGCCATAATACGCCGCCAGGTTCCGCCGGGCGTCTTGTGTGAACCCAAGCTGGTAGGGAATCCGGTCCGGCCGCTGATGTTGAACCGAGGCGATGACACGTTGTTTGTTGTTCATCAGAAGGTGCTGAAATTGGCCCAGGGATTACTGTTGATAATCGAACCCGGCGGAGGCGTCAGTACCTGTCCAAAGTAATCCCCCGCCACAAAATAATAATCGTTGGAATTGTTGCTGGCGTTGTTGCGAAGGTACAGGTTGCCGTCGGCGGTCAACATGTGGGTCTTGTAGCCGTAATAATTGCCGCAGCAGTTGTTGTTGTCGATCATGCTGTTCTGGCCGACCACCAGGATGCCGGCGCCGTTGGTGGAGGAGGTTCCGTTCTGACCGCAGATGTTGTCGGATACCCGCGACATGGACCCGACCTTGATGCCATTCTCCATGTTGCGGGCGGCGGTACAACGCTGAACCGTACAGAAATCCTCCACATGAATACCATCCGCCTGCATACTCTCCGTGGCAATGCACCCGATCACCTGGCTGAACTGGTAGGAATGTATGCCGGCTCCCCGGTTCGCAAAGGCCTTGCAATCCTTGATCGTGCTGTAGGACCGCACGTGGATGCCGTCATCCGCTGGCGGGTCACTGGGCGGCGCATCAAATCCGTTGGCATACACTTCGCACCGTTCCACCAGGGCGTTCTTTCCCGCGTAAATGCCCCCCGACCCTGATCGTGTCACGTTGACGCCTTCAATGCGGACATGCGCCGCATTGGTCGCCATGATCCCGTATCCACCCCACCCGTAGATGGAGCCGTTGCGGATCGTCAGCCCGTCACAGGGGACCGTCACCCGGATACCGTCCAGCGAGCCGTTCGTGCCGCGAAGCGTGAATCCGTTCAGGTCGATGATCACATCACCGACCGAAATCACGATCCCGTTGGCACCGTTGGTGCCCGGCAGCGGGGCGCTGACGTAATACGACCCCGACCGTGAAATCGAGAACGGCAAACGCGTGATAAGGGTCCGGGGCTCGATTTCGTCCAGGTTCTTCATCGTGGCAATCGGAACCCCGTTCGAAAGGGCACCCGCCGGGGGCTGCATGTCCGCAGCGTTTAACCCCGTCACCATCAACCATGCCCCCGCCACTCCCGCCAGACAACGATTCATCCAGTTCATCGCGGCACCTCCGGTTGCGTTGAGTTCTCATTATAAACCATCCGGGGCCCAACCTACAAGACAAGGATCGTCGCTTTTCCCCTTGCCTTCACCCGCATCCGGGAAACCGGCCGCAACACCGGCCTGTCCCTCCTCGAGTCCTGCATCGCCTCGCTCAAGACCCTGTACCGGGCCCCGGACAACGGCCACCCACCCCTGGTCCTGAACACCTTCGAACCCTGGCTGAAATAATTTTCCATTCCCCTACACCACGGACCGGATGCCGATAGCCGGGAGGGCGAGTAACAGAACCGCCGCCATCGTGACCACCCAACCGGAAAACCCGAGAATGACCGCACCCACCAGCAGCACGCCCCACACGGCAAATCCCAACCGCTGCACCGGCAGCTTCCCACACCAGGCCCGCCACGCCATACGTACCGCCAACCCCAGCAACACCAGCCCGCCCAGCAGATAAAATCCCAGCCCGTAATACACGCAACGCGCAACATGCCCACCCTGCACCACCGGTACCCCCTCCGCCGGCGTTTGCACCATCAGGTACAACAGACAGGCCTCACCCAGGTACGGGGCATGCAATTGGTTCGATAACAACCGCGGCCCGAGCAATTGACCACCCGGCAACGGCCAGGTGGCGGCAAGCACCTGACTGGACAAGGTCCGCGCATGATCCAGCCGGCCGTTCACCCGCGCCGCGGCCATCCCGAAGGCATTGGCGGCCGGACTGAATCCCGCCAGGATCGGCCCGGCATCCACATCGTATCCCCATTCATATTCGGGCAATTTCAGCGCCCGGGCAAACTCGCGGAATCCGGTGGCCCAGCCGAGATCCTGCCAGAAATGCCACTCATAGTACCGGTACCATTCGTCTGCCAGGTCCGGCCACAACTCACGGACCAGCACCAGCACCCACGAGTTGCCGGTGCCTCGTGACGGTTGGAATTGCAACCCGCGGTCCGGATCCGAGCAGTACGGCACCAGTCCACACGCATCCAGCATCCGGCCCTCAAATGCGCGGCGGGACCGCGCCAGGAAAGCGCTGTGATCCGTCCCCAGCACCCGGTCCGCACGCCGGATAAACACAAGCGCAGCCAGGACGTCGATCGGATAACATTCGCCGGGATAATCATTCAGCAAACCAAGCGGCGACGCATCGAGTTCCGTGGCCAGGCTGTCCACCTGGTCCCGCAATAGGTCCAAATGCCGGCCATCCTGCAATAGATTCTGGCGCGCCGTTATGCCGCCGATGATCAAGGACCGAAAGAACACATTCTCCCGGTGCAGATAATTCGTGCCCCAGTGTGTCTGAACCCACGTGTGGTGGACCGGGTCCAAAATAAGATCCGCTGCCGCTTCAATCGCCTCCTGCGCATACTCGCGGGGAGCCACGCGTGACGGCGATGGATCCCGCTCCCATTCCTGCTGGAGTTTTTCCGTGGCCCACAGGAAATAGACGGACCCAAAGACCGGCCATTCCGTACCCTGCACATCATACAGGTCCAGATTGCCGGCCTGGCCGGAAGCCACCCGCGCCTTCGCCCACTGCGCATAGCGCGGGGCCAGGTTCCGATGCAGGTCCCACGCCATCCGGGGTACCCCACCCGTCCCCCATGCCGGATCGCGCAGGTTGCGAACCACCAGGCAGGCTGGCGCCAGGAAAAGGGCCACGGTAGCCAG
>MHBQ01000163.1 GCA_001803315.1 Lentisphaerae bacterium RIFOXYC12_FULL_60_16 | reverse complement strand
ACCGTGAATCCGCCCATGTCGAGCCCACCGTGCATGCGCTGGGTCATGAATACTGGCAGGACGGGAAATCCACACGGGCTGAATGGTATGACCTGAACGGCGTCATGCGTGATCCGAGCGATGTCCGGCGCCACCTGGATGCTTTCCGGGCCATCTATCAGGCCCGGGGATTCCGGCTGCCGTTGGAGTCGTATATCCCGACAGCTTTTTTGCACCGGTTCGGCGAGGATGGCCAGGGCCTGGCCTCCCGGTTGAAGGCGTTTGGCGTCGGTTTCATTTCAACCCCGTTTACCACGATGTTCCGATCCCGTCCGACGGAGTATGTCCGGTTCGGCACGGAAGACGGCGTGTGGACCGTGGACCGTGGTCGGGATCCCTTCCGGTGGTTTACCCATGGGCCGGATCCGGTGTCCGCCGTGGTTGAGGGGCCGGTATGCGGCATGCATTGGCCCAACCTGTTGCATGCCGATCCGGCCCGCAACCACGAGGTGGTCAACCGCTGGGTGGAACGACTGCGTGTCTGGGCCCGGCAACCGGATCATAGGCTGGCGGAGAACACGCGGGCTTTCATGTCGCAGTTGGTGGCCCATACCGTGATTGGCGCCACCACCACCCCGGCGGGAACGACCTTCGACTTCCGTGGAATTGACGGCATGACGGGACCGGCTCATCCGGGAACCTTCTTTGTCCGCGTGGAGGGATCGCCGTCCCTGACGGTCCGGTCGCCGGATCTTATGATCCAACGACGCACCTTCATTCCGGAGGCCGGATGCCACGAGTTTCTGCTGGAACGGCGTGACCGTCGCGGGTCGGTTGGACATCTTGAATGGGGGGAAACGATTCGATGACAACGTTTGATGGGGTTCGTGTGCTCTTTGAGACCGGTACCGCTGCCGACGGGTGGGCCGATGACTGGTCCCGATCCGAAGCACACCGGCCCAATGGCTGTGAGACGGCGCCGGACGAAGCCTTTTTCGGCGAGCTGGCGGCGCGGATCAACATCGGTCCGGAAGCCCGGCAGGCCTGTGCCCGCGCGTCGGTCATGCTCCGGGACAATCCGGTCTTATGGCGGTTGTTCCGGCATTGCCACTGGTGCCTGTTCGGGCGGGACGGGTACCCCCACGACGTCATGGCACACTGGCCGCCCGTTCCGGCGGCGGTTCATCCCGCGGCACCGCTGTTTTATGCGTTGGTTTTGCTGGCCGGCATTCCGGCCGTACTGGAACGGAACCGGGTGCTGTCCATTCCGGATGCGATCACCCTGGAGACACTCGGTGATCTGGACCGGTGGCTGATTGAATATCGAAAGGTTCATGGTTGCTGGGGGTACAGCAACCTGTACTGGCTGTGGAATCATTTCCAAGGCCGCATTTTCTCCCTGGGACGCCTCCAATTCTGCTTTGATCCCTACGAATTTGATTACCGTGCCTTCCGGCACCGGGATAACACCGGTATCCGCCTGATGGCGCCGGCCGGAATCAAGGTCCGGACCGACGGGCAGTACGACGGGGTTTCGGGCGTGCGTGATCCCGCCGCGTTCATCACCGGCGGTTGGGAAACCCCCGGCCGGATCCAGGCGCACCCGGTATCGCCGGACGGGTGGATCCAGCCGGCGGCGGAGACGTTGGACAAGCGGGAATGGGAGGAAGTGCTGAGCCCCCGGGATACGGGAATCAGCGTACACATTCCGGCGGGGACCCCGCTTGACCCGGCGTTGTGCGCGGCGTCATTCCGGCAGGCGGAGGGGTTTTTCCGGCGGCATTTTCCCGACTACACGGTTCGGGCCTATTTTACGGTCACGTGGCTGTTCGACAATACCCTGGCACAGGTGCTGCCCCCGGATTCCAACGTGATCCGGTTCCAGCGGATGTTCCACCTGTTCCCGTTTCCGCAGGCCAATGACCGGCAGATGTGGGAACGTGTGTTTGACTCGCCGGGCGGCCGGCCGGCAAATCCCCCATGCCGCACCTCCCTCCAGCGCGCCATCCTGGCCCACATCGACCGGGGTGGCCATTTCCATATAGGCGGGGGATTGATCCTGCCGCCCGTGGTGGCGGCAACGCCTACCGCCTGACGAACACGGTTTTCCGGTAGTGGCGCAGTTCGGCCACGGATTCCCGGATGTCGGCCAGGGCAAGATGCTGTTCGGTTTTGTCGGGCGCCTTGTACCGGCCGCCATACCAGCGGGCAACCAGTTGCTTGATCGAGCTCACATCCACACTCTGGTAGTGAAACCAGGCATGCAAGGCCGGCATGTACCGGTCCAGGAACTGGCGGTCCTGGCCGATTGAATTGCCGCACAATGGCGCGGTACGCACGGCGCAATGTTTGCGAACAAACGCCAGCGTCTGCCGTTCCGCCTCGGACACGGGAACGCCTTCCTCACGAACGCGCTGCAACAGTCCGCTTCGGGTGTGCGTGCGCCGGCACCAGGCGTCCATGCGGTCCAGGGCGGAAGCCGGCTGGAGGATGGCGAGGACCGGTCCCTCGGCAACGGGTTCCAGGCGGTTGTTGGTGATCAGGGTGGCGATTTCGAGCAACGCATGGCGGCGCGGATCGAGACCGGTCATTTCGCAATCGATCCAGACCAGGCGATCCTCGCGGCGGGGATTGGGTTTTTTCATGACGTACCTTTCTATGAGCTTGTTCGTTTCACGAAGGTGGCCGGAATTCGGGGGCGGGGGACGGGTATCGGGAACCAGGCCCGCACATCCTCGTCGAGCCCGATTCCGAACTGGTAATTGTACAGCGCCTTGCGCAAGCCTTCCCCCAGTCCGGTATGGTCGGGCATGCCCGGTTCCTCGTAGGGAATCTCGTTGACGGCGAACCGGCCCGCCGGGCGGGGGAGCAGGCGGATGCCGAAGGTTTCGGGATCGTGCGCCATGGGGCTGTGGGCGGTCAGTGCGAACCGGTGCCAGTAGGCGGATTGCAGGAACCCGGCGGCGAAGAGTTGCCGTACCAATTCGAGGGCATCGGAGGTTTCCGCTTCGCGTTGTGTGGGGAATCCGTACATCAGGTAGGCATGCACCAGGATGCCGGCGCCGGACAGGGCGGCCATGGCGCGGGTGGCGCCTTCAAGCGTAATGCCCTTGCACATCAATTTCAGCAGGCGGGCTTCGGCACATTCCAATCCCCCGGTGAGCGCCACGCAGCCGGATCGCTCCAGCAGGCGGGCCAGGTCGGGATCGAATGCCGGTTCGAACCGGATGTTGCCCCACCAGGTCACGGGCAGGCCGCGCCGGATGATGGTTGAGGCCAGCCGGCGCAGCAGGCCGGGAGCGGCGGCTTCGTCGACAAAATGGAAGCCGGTCCGGCCGGTCTGCTCCATCATGGCCTCCATGCGCCGGACCAGCGTGGCGGCCGGGGCGGCGCGATAGCGTCCGATATGATCGAGCGCCGTGTCGCAGAACCGGCACCGGTGCCAGTAACATCCCCGGGATAGCAGCAGCTTGTTCCAGCAACCGGACGACCATAATCGCGCCATGGGATTCGGCACTTCGGTCATGGCGAGGTAGTGATCCATCGCGAGCCCGTCAAAGGAGGGGGTGCCGGTCTGCGCGGGGGAGGGATCGACGGCGGGTGACGATTCGAGCACCACGCGGCGGTTCCGGCGCCGGAACGTGCGGACCAGGCGGAGTTTGGCGACGGACCGTTTTCGGCGGAGCGATTCCAACAGGCGAAGCAGGGGCATTTCGCCGGCATCGAGGGTGATGTAATCCACATGATCGAACACCCGTGGATCGGCGAGTTCGCGCAGTTCGGTATTGATGTAGCCGCCGCCCAGCACGGTGACCGGCCGACGATGCCCGGCCCGCATCCGGGCAGACATCCGCAGGGCGCCGTACAGGGCGCCGGGGAACGGCACGGTAAAACCGGCCACATCGGGGCGATGTTCACGGACGAGTCGATCGGAGAGGTCGTCGATCCAGCGGTCGATCAGGCTGCCTCCGGAATGGAGGGCGTTATCGAGATCGTCGAACGAGGTGGCGCTGACGGCCAGCTTGTCGGCATAGCGGGACAGGTCGAAACGCGGGTCCACGCCTTCACGGACGGCATCCACCAGGTCGTCGAGAAACAGGCTGGCCAGGTAGGCTGCCTGATCCTGCGCACCGGATGCGCCGAAATAATGACGGACCCACCCGTCTCCCCGGGTCCCGGGGAATGCCTGGGCCAATCCGGCAAGCACGTCGAATCGCGGTCCTTTCGGGAGCCATTGGCGGGTGACAATCCGGTTGGCGAGGGTGGGGTTGCGGCCCTGGAGGAACCGGACAACCGGTTCCACCGCATTTTCGATGGCGGTGCGGTTGGCGAGCAGATGGAGGGGGGACGGGTGGGTCGGGGTGCGGGTGCGTTTCAAGGTACGGCAGACCTCCCGCACTCCCTGCCGGGAGAAGAGGTGGAGCGCCAGCGCCAGGGAGGCATCGGCCAGGCGGACATCATGGTACCCGTGACGATGCAGGAAGCCCGCCAGGTGCGGCGCCGCAGCATACGGGGCGTTCACCTGCACCATCGGCGGTATGACCAGCAATATGCGCATGGGCATTCGCATACCATGGCGTGCCCCCGGAGTCGAGGGCGGAGACAGGCGCGTCACGTTTTTTGAACGGTGGAGTCATGGCTGACGTATGTCTGGCCGGCGGCAACGGACCGCAACGCCGGAATGAGTTCCTCGAACGCGCGCATCTTTTGCACGTAACCCATGCCGCCGACGCACAGGATGGCCTGAACCAGGCTTTCCCCAAAATGGTTGGACAGCGCCAGGATCTTGGCGTCGGGCTGATTGAGGCGGATCCTGCGCGTCGCCTCAATGCCGTTGATGCCGGGCAACAGGATGTCCATGACGATGATATCCGGATTTTCGAGGCGCGCCTTGTCCACGCCATCCTCGCCGGTTTCCGCCTCCGCCGCAATGGTCATGTCCGTCTGACGTTCGATCAACCCGCGCATTTCATCACGGGTCGGCTTATGGTCTTCAACAATCAAAATCCGCATCGTAACATCCTTTTATGCATCCACGGATGTGATGCCTTCGCGAATGGCATACTTGGTGAGTTCCGCCACGCTGCGCAGGTTCAGTTTTTCCATGATGTTGTGGCGGTGTGTTTCGACCGTTTTCACGCTGACGTTCAGGTTGTCGGCCACTTCTTTCGTGCTTTTACCTTCGGCGATAAGCTGCAGGGATTCGCGTTCGCGGTCGGTCAGCATCACGAATGCCGGATTCGGGCCGACATTCGTGGAGATCTCGACATACTCGTCCACGACGCCGCGCGCAATTTCGG
>MHBQ01000162.1 GCA_001803315.1 Lentisphaerae bacterium RIFOXYC12_FULL_60_16 | reverse complement strand
GTGTGTGGTGCTGGTTTTCCTTATTTACAACGTGTTCCGCCGCCTGCCAGCCAGCCACTGGCGAAGGCCCAGGTAAGGTTGTAGCCGCCACAAGGTCCATCGAGATCGACCGCTTCGCCTGCACACTGCAACCCGGGGTGGGAGCGACACATCAGGGTGCGCGGATCGAGTTCATCCAATGCCACGCCACCGCGCGTAACCATGGCATGGTCCCATCCCTGCGTGGCGGTAATCGTCAGGGGTGCGTCGGCGCATAACTCCGCCAGCATTTCCAACCGTGCTCGCGGTGCACGCACAACCGGCGTGGCCGATAGGTCGGCTAATTCGCACAGTGCTTCAGCCAGTTTGCGGGGAATTTCGCCGGACAGCAGATTGTGGAGGGCTCTGTTCCCATATCTTTTTCGCCATTCTTCATAGATACGGCGCCAATCCGGCACATCACGATCCGCCCGCATACGCAACCGTATTTTAACGGGACCGGTAACCAGTTTCGCGGCAACCTCACCTGACAGGTTCAGGATCGGTGGACCGCTGAGTCCACGATGTGTAAACAGCACCGGACCAACCCGACCCTCATGGCCGCTCCCTTTGGTGTCAATTCGCACGCGCCCCTGTTGCAGCGTCAGTCCGGGCAATTGCCGGGGCCATGCCTCCGCCGTGATCAGTGGCACGAGCGCCGGTACAGGAGGGGTGACAACCAGTCCTGCCTGACGTGCCATCTTAAAGCCCGAACTGTTGGATCCGAGTGCCGGATAGGAACATCCGCCGGTAGCCAGAATAACACGCTCCGCCTTGAGCGGACCGGCGGACGTTTCGACCCCGACCACCGAGCCCTGGTGCAGGATGAGCGATCTGGCTTCGCAGGCGTATCGAACCTTGACCCCGTTCCGGGTGGCAGTGTTTTGGAATGCGTCCAACACATCCCGCGCTTGCTGGCTGACGGGAAACACACAGCCATCCTCCTGCACAACGGTGGGAACCCCTTCGTGCGCAAGCCAGGCACGGATATCCGTCGGACCAAAGACGGACAGTGCGGGGTGCATAAACCGGCCGCGGCTCCCAAAGGCCGCCATAATCGCTTGTGTGGAATCGGAGGTGGTGACGTTACAGCGCCCGCCCCCGGTAATCAGCAGTTTTCGACCAGCCTGTGGCATCCGCTCGCAGACGAGCACGCGCCGGCCAGCCGCGCTGCCAGCCACCGCTGCCGCCAAACCCGCCGGACCGGCCCCCACGATAATCACGTCAAAGGTCATTGATGCGAGTGTGGCAGGGACCGGTCCAACCCGTAAAGCAAACAATAGGCAGCGCGTGCAATTCCTGGCGGAATTACTTTCCGGGAGGCTGATAGCCCTGTATCCATTCCATGGGCGGATACAGGAAGAACCAGGCAGAACAGAGGAAGAAGAGGGTGGATAGGATTGTTCCCGGGATGATGGATTGCGGCATCCAGGCGTAGGCGATCAGTGCCGGCATGCCGGCAAGCATGATGGCGGCCATGACGCGAACCACCTCGTCCATGGGTCTGGCATTCGTGCGGATGGTCAATCGCCAGGCCCGGAAACTGTAGAGAATAAAGAGCAGGGGCAATAGCCATTCACCCTCGACGACCATCAGCCAGAGACCCAGAAACGCCAGACCGCCCAGAACCACCGTCGCATAAAGACGGCCTCCGAAGTCTTCCTTACCGACCAGCAGCAGGAGGATCAAAATGGCTGAACTTACTTCGGCCAGGACCCAGTACGCCGGCGGATCCACATGGTTCCTGAGCGGTGATACACAGGCTAACAATGCCAACAGGGCGGTTCCGCATTCGAATCCTGCATATTGCATCTGTTCTTTCAATCGTCTGCGAAACCCCTTGTTCATTGGCCCCCTCCCGCAAGTCCTTCCCATACCACAAACCGGTTGCCGGACTGAATCATAAAATGTGCCATAAAGAATTCAGCTTGAAGCGTGGTGTGGAAGGTGTCATGTAAGCGCCATGAAATACTTGCGGGTGAAATTGACGCGGGCATTGGTGGCGTATTTTGGAGGCGATGACCGCCGGATTGAACACGCCTTGTGCGTCCTGCAACAGGTTGATCGCCTGATCGATGCGCATCCCGGGTGTGATCCGGACATTGCGGTGGCCTCAGCCCTCCTGCATGATGTGGGCATCAAGGTGTCGGAGGAAAAACTCGGGTATAACAATGGGAAGACCCAGGAGGAGTATGGGCCGGTTGTTGCAGGGGATATGCTCCGAAACATCGGGTTTCCTGCCGATAAGCTTGATGTGGTGACGAAAATCATTGGAAACCACCATTCGCCGTCCCGCTATGATTATCCGGAACTGGCCCTGCTCAAGGAGGCGGATCGGAATGTGAACCGGCAGGAGGAGTTACAACACTCGCCGGATGGCCATCCCGCAACCTGCGTGGAGGCGCGTTGAACGTGCCGTTCATGGAAGGAACCGTTGACGCATGAAACCGATATACGAACTGGCTGCGCAATCCGACAGAACAGGAATATAAACCTTATGGGCATGAGACGACAGATCCATGAATGTGACGTTGGTGTAGTCGGTGGCGGAATGGCCGGTTTGTGCGCTGCCATGGCGGCTGCCCGGCACGGTATGCGCGTGGTGCTGATGCACGATCGCCCCGTTCTCGGCGGGAATGCCTCCAGCGAGTGCCGTGTCCACATCTGCGGGGCAGACCGGCATAACCATATCAAGAACATGCGGGAAACCGGCATCCTCGAAGAGATTCGCATGGAGAATCTCCTGCGGAATCCAAATCGCAATTTCTCGGTCTGGGACACCATCCTTTACGAAAAGGTTCTTCTCGAACCCAACATCGTGCGGTTATTGAATTGTTCCTGCCTGGAAGCCGAGATGGACGGTCAAGCCATTCGTTCGGTTACGGGGTGGCAACTCACGACGCAGACCTACCAGCAGGTTCGGGCGCATATCTTCGCGGATTGTTCCGGTGACGCGGTGCTGGCTCCGCTGACCGGTGCGGACCATCGCATGGGAAGGGAAGCCCGGGATGAGTTCGGAGAACCCATCGCCCCCTTGAAGGCGGATTCCCGGACGATGGGCATGACCTGCCTTTTTCAAGCGCGTGAATACGACACGCCGCAACCCTTTGTTCCCCCGACCTGGGCGCATCGGTATGAATCCTGTGAACAGCTTCCGTACGGTAGACGCGGCCATCAATGGTGGCGGATGGGGTACTGGTGGGTTGAACTGGGGGGAGAGGCCGACAGTATTCATGACACGGAGCATATTCGCGATGAATTGCTCAAGACCACCTATGGCGTGTGGGATCATATCAAGAACCACTGCGTCGACCGGCAGGACGCGGAGACGTGGGCGCTGGACTGGATCCAGTTCCTGCCTGCCAAGCGGGAAAGCCGCCGCTATCTGGGCGCCCATGTGTTGTCACAGCATGATATTGAATCCGAAGGACGTTTTGATGACATCGTAGCCTACGGTGGATGGTCCATGGACGATCACCATCCGGCGGGGTTCGGTGCGGCAACGCTTGGAGCTCCTGCCACCATCTTCCATCATGCCCCGTCACCCTACGGCATTCCGTTCCGGTGCTTGTATTCGCGGAACATCAGCAACCTGATGTTTGCGGGCCGGGACGCGAGTTGTACGCATGCGGCGATGAGTTCGACGCGGGTCATGGGCACGGGAAGTGTCATGGGTCAGGCGGTTGGGACCGCTGCCGCCTTTGCCATCAAGCGGAAACTGGATCCGGCTGAAATGCCTGGTTGCATCCCGGAACTGCAACAGGTTCTACTCCGTGACGATGCCTATCTTCCAGGAATCCGTCAGGCCTTCCCGGAAATCACGCGCCACGCGCGCCTGGACGCATCACGAGGCAATCCCGAACCGGTCCGTGACGGCATCAACCGGCCGGTCGGGGAGGATCCCCATGCCTGGCCCTGTCGTCCCGGAGACTGGATCGCCTACCATTTCGAGCAGGCAACACGCGTGCGCACGGCCACCGTCATCCTCGACAGCGCATTGGACCGTAACGTTGCGCTCAGCTACCACCAGAATAATCCGCAACTTACCGCTCCGCCGGATTCCATGCCGAAAGGTTTCCGTCTGGAGGGACGGGTCGGGACTGAATGGCGCGAAATCGTCTGCGAGTCGAAGAATCACCAGCGGTTCCGGTGCTTCCCGGTTGACGGGACGTTCAGCGATATCCGTTTCACGCTTGATGCAACGTGGGGTGCCGAACATACTTGCCTCTACGCTTTCTACCTCGACTGAAGAGCGGGAAACCAACGAGGCAGGTGTTCCCGGCTTCCTTGGGCAGTGCGTGTAAATGCGACATTTGAAAGGGAGGATGCGATGTTGAACCTGGTATTGTTGCCGGCCACCGAGCCGGGCGATGACACGTATGGCATTATGCCAGGCCGCGTGGAGGCCTATCCTTCTGCCGTGGTTCACCCGGTTCATTTCCCAACCATGGTCTGGTATAACGAATCCATTCGCAACGCGGCCATTGCGCAGATACAGTCCCTTGAAACGAATCCCGTCATTCTGGTTGGGTTCAGCAAGTCGGGTCTCGGCGCGTGGAACATTGCGCGGACCATTCCACAACGAATTTCCGGCACCATTATTTTTGATGCGCCGGTTGCGCGAGACGCATTGCCCCCTTGGGGAACCGCCCCGTTTTACAGCGATGATGCATCGTGGCAGGAAGATCTGCCCATCCGCACCGTGCCATCCTTCCATGCCGCGATGCCGGAAGGGCATCGGCTGGTCCTGGTCTCGGGTGTGGGGTTTCACGATGAGATGTGTGTGCTTTCGCGGGCGCTGTTGAAGACCGGTGTCCGGCATGTGTTCCTGTCCCGACCCCAATTGAAGCACCATTGGAATTCCGGTTGGATTGAAGCGGCGTTGAGCGAGATGCTCAAACCATGACGTTCGCCGGCTCCAGGGGAATGTTTGGCTGTAAAGGCTTTCGGTGGCAGGTCGTGAGGATTGACTATGGCGGCAGCTTTTCAGATACTGTGACTTATGACGGCTAAACAATTTTATGACTGGCAAACCTCGGGTGGAACCGACGATGTTATGAGGCTTGTCGATGTGCTCGAACGGGCCGATGTCGCGTGGTGTGCAATCGGTGGTGTTGCGGTCAACCATTGGGCGGAACAACCGATGGTAACCCAGGACGTTGACCTCGTTGTCGCAGCGGATGCGGTCGACCACGTCGTTAACATGCTTGAAGCAGCCGGATTTCAAGCTGAACGATTTGCGTGGTCGGTCAATTTTAAAGGTCGATCTGCCGTAAGCATCCAGCTCAGCACCGAGGCGTTCTATCGGGACTACCCGTCCCGTGCCGTCCCGGCGGATGTTCACGGCATCCTGATGCGAGTGGCCTCCCTTCCGGATACGCTGAAGGGGAAGATCAAGGCATGGTCGGAGCCTGAACGCCGGCAAAGCAAGCGGATCAAGGACCTCGCCGATATTGCCCGCCTCGTGGAGACCCACCCGCAACTCTGGCCTGACCTGCCGGATGCGTTGAGAGGCCAGATCCAGAAACCGGACTGATCCATCCACCGTCCCGAACCGGGCAGGCTTATGACAGACGATCCATCCGTGATGCTGGCGGCGATCCGGCGGGCGAGGAAATATTTCCTCGCCATGGCGGGATCCTATTTCCTCGGCGTATTCAACGACAATTTCTTCAAGCAGGCGATTCTGCTTATCGCCGTGGCTGCGGCGCGCCCGGATTTGCAGGCCGTGGTGCCGGTGGTGTTCACCGTGCCCTACCTGCTGGTGGCGGCGCCGGCAGGCTGGCTGGCCGACCGGTTCCCGCGCCGTTGGGTGATCATCGCCTGTAAATTGATCGAGTTGCTGGCCATGCTGGTTGCGGCGGCGGGCCTGGTGCTGTTTGACGGCCGGATGTCGTTGTTTTCCGTGCCATGGATGCTGGTCCTCCTCATGATTGGCCTGATGGGCCTGCAGTCCTCCCTCTTCAGTCCATCGCTTAACGGCAGTATTCCGGACCTGTACCCGGCTTCCTATGTGATGCGGGCCAACGGGGTCCTGAAGATGGTCGTGATTATCGCGATCCTGTTCGGAATTGCCGGGGCCGGGTTGACGCTTGACCTGGAAACCGTCACCGGGTTGCCGGACTGGCTAGCGCAGGCGGTGGCGGACCGGCCCGGGCAGGCCGTGGTGGCCGGGATCCTGGTGCTGACAGCGGCCATCGGCTTTGTGCTTAGCTTCGGGGTTCCTTTCCGGCCGGCGGCCAATTCCGCCGTTTCGTTCCCCTGGTCGGGGCCGGTGCGGACGTTCCGGGACTTGTATGCCATGCGGACGGACCGCCTGCTGGTTACCTGTGTGTGGGCCAACACCTTTTTCTGGTTTCTCGGCGCCGTGCTGGTGCTGTTCACCAACGATCTCGGGATCAACCAGTTCAAGTTAAGCGCCTCGTTCACCAGCGGCCTGGTCGTGGTGCAGATGATCGGGGTGGGGGTGGGGTCCATGTTATGTGCCCGCCTGACCGCCCGGCGTCCATGGCACCAGGTGTTATGTCCCGCCATGCTGGGGATGGCGGTTGCCCTGGCGGGTGTCGGGTTGCTGCCGGCGATGTGGGAGCAGGTGAACCTGCCGTATGCCTGGCGGGCGGTCACCCTGCTGGCGCTGTTTGCCCTGACCGGCGTGTGCGGGGGTGTTTACCTGATTCCGCTTGAAAGCCAGATTCAACTGTTGCCGGCGGCGGAACAGCGTGGACGAATGATCGCCGCCGCCAATTTTGCGGCGATGGTCGGCGTGACGTTGTCGGGGCCTGTTTACGGGTTGTTCATGAAGACCGGCCTGAAGCCCAGCCACGGGTTCATCCTGATGGCGGTGCTGGGGTTCGGGATGGTGATGGTGCTTAAACGGGCATTGAAGGCCATGGGTCTGAAGGAGGGGAATCCGATGTCGAATCCTGAAACTGCCGGACCGGTGAACCGTGGCGGGGAATGGTTGAACCGCCTACTGATCCGCGTGTCCCTCGGGTTGCTGGGCTTGCGGTACCGGGTTGAAGTCCAGGGCTTGGACACGCTCAAGGCACCCGGCGGGACAGGTGTCCTCCTGCTGCCCAATCATCATGCCCTGATCGATCCGGTTCTCCTGATATCGCACCTGTACCGGTGGTTCCGGCCCCGTCCGTTGGCGGACGAGTACCAGGTCAACCGTCCATTCATTGCCTGGTTATGCCGGCGATTCCGGGTGGTGATCCTGCCGAACCTTGACCGGCGGGGCGTGGGGGCGGCGGATGCGATGAAGGAATCCCTGGAACGTGTCATGGAGGCGTTGCGCCGGGGCGACAATGTATTGCTGTATCCGGCGGGCCGGATCAAGCGGTCGATCCGTGAGGAACTTGGCGCCAAGAGTGCGGTGGAGACCATTGTGCGGGCTGTGCCGGATGTGCGCCTGGTGATGGTGCGGCAAAACGGGTTGTGGGGTAGTTCCTTCAGTTGGGGAGGTGGTGTGGAACCGCAGGTCGGGCCTGCCATGTTGAACGGGTTGAAGGTTATCCTGCTCAATGGGCTGTGGTTCGTGCCCAAGCGCCGGGTGGTTTACGAACTGGTTGAACCAGCCGATTTTCCCCGTACGGCGGATCGCGCGGCCATGAATGCCTGGATGGAGTCGTTCTATAATCGTGATCCCTGGCCCAACACCCGGGTGCCGTACAGATGCTGGGAACGGGAGGGTGAGCAGACGATTCCCGAGCCGGCATCGGCTGGCATCCAGGGCGACAGTTCCGCGGTGCCGGAAGGGGTCCGGTCCCTGGTCCTGGAAAAGCTTGCCACAATGAGCGGCAAGCGGCCGATCCAGGATGCGGATCGCCTGTCGTATGACCTGGGCATCGACAGCCTGGCCGCCGTTGACCTGGTGTTGTGGGTGGAACAGGAGTTCGGGTTTCATGTCGGAACGCCGGAGGCGTTGCGTACCGTGGCGGATGTCCTGTTATGCGCCGCCGGTCAGGGTATCTCAATGCTGGAAACCGATTTGCGTCCTGTGGGCAAGGGGTGGTGGCGATCCGGACGGAAGGGGGCGGTTCCCATCGATGTTCCCCCGGGCACGACACTTGCGGAGGTGTTTCTCCGCCGGGCAGCGCGGGAACCCGACCGGGTGGCGCTGGCGGACCAGTTGGGTGGCGAAAAAACGTATCGTGACGTAATCACGGCGTTGCATGTGCTGCGGCCGGTCATCCAGTCCATCGAGGGAGACTATGTCGGTATCATGCTGCCGGCTTCCGCCGGTTCGGTGGTGTTGTACCTGGCCGTGATGTTCGGTGGCAAGGTGCCGGTGATGATCAACTGGACCACCGGGGTGCGCACCATCAACCATTCGCTTGAAACGCTGGGCGTACGCGGGGTCATCACGTCGCAGGTCCTGGTGGGTAAACTCCAGTCCATGGGCATTGACTGCGCGGCCTTGAAAACCCGGTTGATCCTGACGGAGACCCTGGCGCAGGGTATTACCACCGGTGACAAGCTCCGGGCGGTGTTGCGCAGCTGGCTGAACTGGAGCGCGCTCCGGCAGGCGGCGGTGCATCCGACTGCCGTCGTCTTGTTCACCAGCGGTACGGAGAACCTGCCCAAGGCGGTCCCGTTGACACACGCCAACATCCTCACCAACATCCGCGATACGGTAACCCTGGTGCATCTGACACAGCAGGATGCCTTGATCGGGTTCCTTCCCCCGTTTCATTCATTCGGGTTGACGGTGTCGATGCTCTTCCCACTGTGTGCTGGGTTGCGCACGGTGTACCATGCCAACCCGACCGAATCCGCGAATATCGCGCGTTTGTGTGACGCCTATAAACCGACGATGGTGCTGGGCACGCCGACGTTCCTGGGTGGGATCGTGCGGGCCGCCAAGCCGGAACAGCTGGCTTCGTTGCGGCTGGCGGTGACCGGCGCCGAGCAGTGTCCGGCAGCCGTATACGAGGCGTTGAAGAAGGCCTGTCCGGGTTTGACGGTGCTGGAGGGGTACGGAATCACCGAATGTTCGCCGATCGTTTCGGCCAATGGGCAGGATCATCCGGTGCCGTATACCATCGGCAAGGTGATGCCTTCCCTGGAATACGCGTTGATGGATCCGGAGAAGGGGACGGCCTGTACGCCGGGCGCAACGGGCATGTTGCTGGTTCGCGGGCCGAGCATTTTCGCGGGATATTTGAATCATACCGCCGATTCGCCGTTCGTGGAGTTTGCCGGGAAGACCTGGTACAAGACCGGCGACCTGGTATCGGAGGGGACGGGTGGGGTCCTGACGTTCAAGGGGCGGTTGAAACGATTCATCAAGCTCGGTGGTGAAATGATCTCGTTGCCGGCGATCGAGTCGGCCTTGATGCCGCATTTCCAGTCCGATGATGCGGAGGGACCGCCGTTGGCCGTGGAGGCGACACCGCGGGAGGATGCGCCGGAGATTATCCTGTTCGCGGTTCAGCCGGTGGACCGCAACGCGGCGAACGAGTTGCTCAAGCAGGCCGGGTTCACGCCGTTGAGTTATATCCGGCGCGTGGTGCAGGTGAAAGCCATACCGGTGCTGGGTACCGGCAAGACCGATTACCGGGCGCTCAAGGCCATGTTGCAGGATGCAGGGTAGGCGAAAGCGAGCTGCATCTCTGCGCTTGAAATGCGGGGCTTGGGACGGCACAGTACCGCCCATGCGCAAGAAACCCATGGTCCAGGAAACTGCGGAATCGCTGGCGGGGCGCCAGCGTGAAATCTCCGTCTCGGAATTCTTTCTCAAGAACCGGCACCTGCTGGGATTCGACAATCCCCGCAAGGCGTTGATGACGACCGTCAAGGAGGCCGTCGACAACGCGCTGGATGCCTGCGAGGAGGCCGGCATCCTTCCGCAAATCAGCGTCGAGATCCAGCAGACCGCCGACACCCGGTTTCGTGTATCGATCACCGACAACGGGCCGGGCATTGTACGGGCCCAGATCCCGAAGATTTTCGCCAAACTGCTGTACGGGTCCAAGTTCCACCGGTTGCGCATGTCGCGCGGCCAGCAGGGGATCGGCATCAGCGCCGCCGGCATGTACGGCCAGCTGACCACCGGCACCTCGACCCGGATCCTGTCACGGACCAAGGGCAGCAAGACCGCCCATGCCATCGATGTCCAGATCGATACCCGCAAGAACATGCCGACGATCCTCAAGGACGAGGAAAGCGACTGGCATCCGGTGTTTTATCAGGCGGCGATCGACGGCAAACCGGTGGAACCGGTCACGGCCAAGTCCGGCACCTGCGTGACCATCGAGATGGAGGCTGCCTATGTCCGCGGCCGTTTGTCGGTGGATGAATACCTGAAACAATGTGCGGTGGTGAATCCGCACCTGCAATTGCATTACCGGATTGTCCTGACCAGGGCCGCTGCACGGGACGAGGAGGAAGGCCGGAAGGGCAGCAAGGCCAAGGCGGCTGCCGCGGAGGTGGCCGAGGAGCCGGCGCCGGGCAACGACGTGCCGTGGACGACCTTTCTCAGGGCCACCAACCAGGTGCCTGACCAGCCGCAGGAAATCAAGCCGCATCCGCACGGGGTTGAACTCGGCATGCTGATGCAGATGCTCAAGAACAGTCCGGCCCGTACCGTACGGGCGGCCCTGTCGCAGGATTTCTCACGGGTCAGCGAAAAGACGGCGCTGGAGATCTGTGAACGGGCAAAATTGAATCCCAAGGCCAATCCCACGCGTATCGCCCATCAGGAAAGCGAGGCGTTGTTCAAGGCCATCGCCGAGACCAAGCTGATGCGGCCGCCTATGGATTGCCTGTCGCCGATCGGCGAGGCCGCGATCGAGGCTGGCCTGCGCAAGGAAATTGTGGCCGATTTCTATACGGCCGTGACCCGCTCTCCGACGGTTTACCGGGGTAATCCGTTCCTTGTCGAAGCCGGACTTGCGTATGCCAAGCCGGGTGATAACGCCGACCTGACCGCCGAGGAGCCGATCCGGCTGATGCGGTTTGCCAACCGGGTGCCGCTCCTGTACATGGCGGGCGCCTGCTCGATGAACAAGGCCGCCGCATCCGTGAACTGGAAAGCGTATGGCCTTTCCCAACCCCGCGGATCCCTGCCGCTCGGGCCGATGGTGCTGATGGTGCATATTGCCAGCGTATGGGTGCCGTTCACCAGCGAGAGCAAGGAGGCGGTGGCCCATTACCCGGAGATCATCAAGGAACTCGCCTTTTGCCTGCAGGAATGCGGGCGGCGCCTGTCGGTCTTCCTGCACAAGCGCCAGCGCCTGGCGGAGGCGGACCGGAAACGCCAGTACATGGAATTGTATATTCCACACCTGGCGCTGGGCTTGAAGGATATCCTCGATCTCAAGGATCGTGACGAACAGGCGCTGGTCAAACAGTTGCATACGTTGCTCGAACGGACCCATCTCGAAACCTGAACCCCGATGGCGGGCCGGTAACCCGGCCCGCGGCAAGGAAACCCCATGGCCAAGGCACCGAAAAAAACGCCGTCCCGCAAGCCCCCGGCATCCAAGCCGGCGTCCGCCTCCGACGACAGCCGGCCCCGGCTGGTCACCCGTGACGAGGCCTCCACACGCATTGTGAATGTGGGACGGGAGGTCTACACCGATGTCATCAAGAAAAACCGGAAACCCACCATGCGGTTCCCGATCCGCGCGCTGTCCAACGTGCGGTATGACATCAAGCGGGGCCATTTCGAGATTCGCGGCAAACAGGCGACCCGCACCCTGACCTACAACACCGTCAAGACCTTTGCGCAATCCATGCGCCTGCTGGCCACCACCAAGAAGGACCTGCTCGACAAGCAGGACATCGCCGGCAAGCGTGAAATCTACTACAACAGCAAGAGCTGGGCGGAATGCCGGTTCGATGAGCAGCCTGAAAGCGATGCGCTGCTGGACGACATGGAAGCCATGCTCGGGGTGAACCGGGAACAGCTCGGTTACATCCCGGAGGAGCGTGGCGGTGAGGTGACCGGTCCCCTGATCGTGGTCGACCGCAATGCAACCACCGGCGAGGTGGTCAAGATCAACTGTGCCAAGCTGGGTTCCGGCGCCTGGAGTATTCCCTCCCGTGTCGAGCACCTGTCGTTTGACGCGAAGGGTGCGAAGTTCATCCTGGTCATCGAGACGGCATCGTTGTTTCAACGGTTGGTGCACCACCAGTACTTCGAGAAGGCCTCCTGTATCCTCATTTCGATGAGCGGGGTGCCCACCCGTGCCTGCCGGCGGTTCATCCGGCGGCTGGCGGATGACCAGCGGCTGCCGGTGCTGGTGTTCACCGACGGTGACCCCTACGGGTATTGCAACATCTACCGCACCTTGAAGGTGGGGTCCGGCCAGGCCGCGCACATCAACCGGTATTTCTGCGTACCGCAGGCGCATTACCTGGGCGTGACCCCGCAGGACATCATCGACTACAAGCTGGAGGATGCCACCCATCCCCTGGAACAGGCCGATATCAAGCGGGCCCAGGACGCGCTCAAGAATGATCCCTTCATTCTGCATCACAAGGAATGGCAGGCGGCGCTCCACCAGATGCTCAAGATGGGTGTCCGTATCGAGCAGCAGGCGTTTGCCAAGCATGGGCTCAACTACGTTCTGGAACATTACCTGCCCGAGAAGATCAAACGGCAGCATTTTTTGCCGTGAGAGAAGGAGCCTCGATCGGCACGGATTTCCATTGCGAATCGATGACCGGACCGGCATAGTTCGCCGGAATACACCTGTCAACCAAAGCACAGGCAAGGGGGATTTTGATGAAACAGCGGAAGATGATGAAGACCGAAGGTGACACCTCATGGTTCACGCATGACCGGTTCGGCATGTTCATTCACTGGGGAACCTATGCCCTGGCGGCCCGCCATGAATGGGTCAAGCGCCAGGAACGGATTCCCGACGACGTGTACGAGAAATATTTCCGCCATTTTGATCCCGACCTGTATGATCCGCGTATCTGGGCCCGCGCCGCGGCCAGGGCGGGGATGAAATATTTCGTCATCACCACCAAGCATCATGAGGGGTTCTGCCTGTGGGATTCCGCCCAGACCGATTACAAGGTCACCAATACCCCCTACGGCAAGGATGTGCTGACGCCGATGGTGGATGCCTACCGGAACGAGGGATTGCGCGTGGGATTCTACCATTCCCTGCTCGACTGGCATCATCCGCAGTACCCGATCGATTCCTGCCACCCCATGGCCGAACACCCGGACGCCTTGAAATGGAACCGCAAGCGTGATGTGCGGAAATATGCGGACTACCTGTATGAGCAATCGCGTGAGCTGCTGACCCAGTTCGGGCATATCGATGTCCTGTGGTATGACTTCTCGTGGGATGCCAAGAACCAGGGCCCGAACAAGCTGGGCGGTAAAAACAAGGCGGACTGGCAAAGCGAGCGGATGATCAAGATGATCCGTGAACTCCAGCCGCACGTCATGCTCAACGACCGGCTCCAGATCGGCGGCGACATGGTCACGCCCGAACAGTGGCAGCCGCGCGAATGGATCCAGAAGGACGGCCTGCTGGCCGTGTGGGAAGCCTGTCAGACCTTCAGCGGATCGTGGGGTTATCACCGGGATGAAACGACCTGGAAAAGTGCGGACCAGCTGGTGCAGATGCTGATCAACAGCGTGTCGCGCGGCGGGAACCTGCTGATGAACGTCGGGCCGACCGGTCGCGGCGAATTCGATGAGCGGGCCCTGAATGCGCTGGATGTTTATGCGCGCTGGATGCGGGTGCACGGGCGGGCCATCTACGGATGCACGCAGAGCAATTTCAAGGAGCCGCAGGACTGCCGGTATACCCAGAACGGCAAGCGGTTGTACCTGCACGTGTATGCCTGGCCCTTCCAGCATATCGTGTTGGAAGGACTTCGTGGCCGGATCGAATATGCGCAGTTGCTGAACGACGCCTCCGAGGTGAAGTTCTTCGATCCGCCGAAAACCGAGACGGCCGGAAACATGCACGGTATCAACGATTATGCAGGCCGGCACAATGGCACGGTTCTGCATCTTCCGATCATCAAGCCGAACGTCACGGTCCCGGTGGTGGAGATATTCCTGAAGTAGCTGTCGGTCCGCGAATCGCGCAAAACAACGTCGATGATGCGATATGGCCGAATTCACCATTCCTGGTTATGAGCTGTCGGCGAAAATCGGCAAAGGCGGCATGGGCTCGGTATGGAAGGCCCGACAGGTCCGTCTGGACCGGGATGTGGCCATCAAGGTATTCCAGCCGCAGTTCAAGCATGATGCCGGTGATGTGGACCGTTTCCTGAATGAAGCCAAAATTGCCGCCCGGATTTCACATCCTGCCATTGTCCAGATCCATGACGCGAATATCGAAGGCGACCTCTATTACTTTGTCATGGAGTACGTGGATGGACGGACCGTACGGCAATGGGTGAATGAGTCCGGGCGGCTTGATGAGGAGAATGTGCTTGCCCTGGCAGATGCTGTCAGCGAGGCGTTGGAATATGCCTGGGAAACCGAACGCCTGATTCATTGTGATATCAAACCGGAAAATATCATTCTTACGACCGGCGGGGCGATCAAGCTGGTGGACCTGGGGCTGGCCCGGACGATGCAATCGGTGCAGCGTGTGGGAAGTGACGTGGAGATTCTGGGCACGCCTTCCTACATGTCCCCGGAGCAGGTGGAAGGCGATCCGGAACTGGATTGTCGCACGGATATGTATGCGCTGGGCGCGACGCTCTATCATTGCGTGACCGGGAAAGCCCTGTTTGCCGCGTTGGACGCCGATGCCATCATGGAGCAACAGCTGCAGGGGACCGTTCCGGATGCCTGCGATTGCGTTCCTGATGTTTCACGGGGGTTCTGTTGGTTTCTTGAAACCTTGCTGGCCAAACGCCGGCAGGATCGTTACGGCGATTGGTCGGAAGTCAGGCGGGACCTTGCCCGGGTGATGAACGGGCAAATGCCGGAACGTCTCCTGCCCGCAGCCGCCTTGAGCACGATGTCACGAAGCGCGCATCGCCTTCCGGTTCAGCGACCCGGGCCCGCTGTCGGGCAGGATGTCCCGGACGGGGGTGGCGAACCTTTGTCCCGGCTACCCATGAGAAAGTTATGGGCCATCAGCGGGGTTGTGGCGCTCCTGCTTTGCGTGGTGGCGTTCATTCTGTGGAATTCGGGCCGTCGAAAGGCACCCCCGCCGAAGGCAGCGGTTGTTACCCCCGTGAAGCTGCCGGTGCCTCAGGAGGAGGCCGCTGGCGATTCCGGGGCCGTGAGCGATGCCATTGAACCGTATACGGCCGCCCAGCAGTGGATTGAAGAAAATCCTGACTTCATCGAGGCCGGTCTCGAACGGATGGAAGCGGCGGCGCAGAAGGTCAAGGGAACCCGTTATGAAGTGCAGGCAAATCAACGCCTAGCGGCGCTCAAGACAGCGGGCGGGGAAAAGATGATCGCGGTGATGCGTGCGTTGAGCAATCAGGTCGCCAACGCCATTTCAGCAGGGCATTACCTCGATGCAGCCGCCATCTACGAGCAGTATGACGGCGCTTTTGCGCGGGGAACCGAACCGCAACGCAAACGCCTGGCCGTCCACTTGCGTGGCCTCCATGCGGATGCTGAAAGAAAACGCCAGGAGCAGGCAGCGGCTGACCTGGCGCGGGATGCCGCGTTTAACGGGGCGTTACGAACCGCATTGACACAGGCTTTGGGGGAGGATGTCCCTGGGGCTCTTGCGATAATTGACGCGGTGTGCGCCCGGTGGCCGGTTGATGATGACCATGCGTTGTCGGTTACCCGCAGGTTGCTGACCTCGGTTGCCGATCTGGATCGCGCGATTCTGGAATCATTCAAGGAAGAGAAGGGGAAGGTGGTAACCGTCTCCCTGGCGGCAGGTAAACGTTCCCTCCTGATCGATGGTGTGATCGATGACCAGGTGCAGGGGATGGTGCGGGCGCCGGGGGGCCAGGAGCAAAGGATTACCTTTAAGGTGGTCGATCTTGCGCCAGGCGAGCGACTCAAACGCCTCGGCCCCGAAAATCTTCCCGAAGTGGCTTTCGCCAAAGGCACCGTCGCGCTTCGTTTCGGTGACACGGCATTAGCGGATCAATATTTCTCCAAGGTTCCGGCCGTTGTTTCTGAAGCGATTCAGGCCTGCATGTCCGGCAAATAGCCCCCTGCGCGTGGTTGCCGCCCGTTCTTTCTCAAATAACAGTCAGCGGTTCCAAATAACGAAATTTTCGTATTGAACGGGAGGCTGTAAAGCGCGAGAGGAGCGGGAGGCTGGCGGTTTTCGCAGGCGTG
>MHBQ01000161.1 GCA_001803315.1 Lentisphaerae bacterium RIFOXYC12_FULL_60_16 | reverse complement strand
TAACGGCCGCGGTCCCACCAGCGCCATCTCCCCACGCACCACGTTGATCAATTGGGGCAGTTCATCCAGGCTGAATCGGCGCAGCAACCGCCCCACGGGTGTCACCCGGGGGTCCCGCCGGATCTTGAACAGGCCGCCAACCGAATCATTGAGCGGTTCCACCGCCTCCTGCTGTTCATCGGCTCCCAACACCATCGTACGGAACTTGTACATGCGGAAAAACTCACCATCCGCACCGATCCGGTCCTGCACATACAGGGCCGGCCCCCGGCTGGTCAGCCGGATAAACAGGGCGATGACGGCCAACAACGGGCTCATCACCAGCATCAAAGCAAGCGCCAGTAACAGGGATATGCCGCGCTTGATCCAATACCCGTGCGCCGCGCGCGACGGTGCATCAAAATGCAGGAACGGAATTCCCCGGATCCGGTCGGACGGAATACCGGCCTGGTCCACCACCACATTCAATGCGTTCGACAACACCTTGGTTTCCAGGTCCAGGTCCCGGGTCTTGTCCAGCCATTCCATGATGCCGGACACCGGCAGTTGCGGCTCCACGAGCAGCAGCATCCCGGCACCAGTCCGCCGGACCGCCTCTGGCAAGGCTCCCGGCACATCAGCCGGGATCCGCCCCACGACCTCGATCCCATGATGCGGGGCCGCCGTAATCAACGCCGTCACCCGGTCCGCCCACTCACCGGAACCCGCCACGATGGCCCGGATGCGGTCCATGCCGCGGGTTCGCAGCCAGGCCAGCCACCGGTCCGCCCCTGCCCGGAAAAGGATGGTGAATCCCGTGTTGAGAATCATCAGTGTGGCGAAGAAGCTGCGCGGATGAAAGGTGTTCCGGCGCAGGTAGAAATACGCATAAAACAACAGGAGCGCCGTCACATTGGTCCCGATCACCTCCCAGGCCACCATCCGGGGCTGGAGCAGACGCCGACCCGCATACAAATGCCGGAGGGCATAAATAACCACCAGCGTGGCGGTCAGCAGGAGGATGATTCGGGGTGCGCCGGCCAGGTAGAACAACTCCAGTTCCCACCCCATCGACCCCAGCCGGTCAACCCCCAGCAGGCGGTTGATACCGTCATACATCCCGTGCGCGAACACACTGTGAAACCGCAGACACCATGCCAGGTAATAGGCCAACGTCGTGGCGGCAAAGTCCGCCAGAAATACCGGCAACCAGGGGTAACGGAATCGGGCTTGCATGCAATCATCCAGCCTACCGGTCAAGGTTCATCGCCGCCAATTCGTTGGTGTCCCGCAGCCGCTTGAGCAACTGCTGGAGGATTCGGGTGACCGGTTCCGGAACCTGTTCCATCATTCCGGCCAGATCCTTCTGGGTGATGATTTCCACCTCGACATCACCCTTGGCCGTCACCGAGGCGGAACGCGGACTGTTGTCGATCAAGGCCATTTCACCGATGATCTCACCGGGACCCCGCGTCGCCAGTTCTACCCGCCGGCCCCCGTCATCCTTCCAGATGCTCACGTATCCGCTCCGGATCAGGTAGGCTTCGTGACCGGGTTCCCGCTCCTGGAACAGTGGCTGGCCGTTCGCAAACCGTTTCTTCAACAGGATGATCTTCAACATCGCGGTACCCTCCCCATTCAAATCAAACCGGCAACCGGCCGCGTAATGCCGGATCCAGACCCAGAACCGAATGCGCCCCGCCGTCCAGCACGATGTTGCTGAACACGGGGGGTCCGTCAAATACCGCCGACTCAAAATCCAGGCATCCCCGTATCCGGGTATGGATGAATTTCGCCTCCTGCTTGAATGCAGCGCCACGGAACACCGCATCCCGGTGGAATACGGCCCCCTCAAAAACAGCCGGCTGCCGGAACACGGTTTCGGAAAAATCCGCCAACCCGTGAAATACCGTCCCCCCGAATCCGTTGGCCTGCCGGAAATGGACCCGGTTAAACAGCGCATCCCTCCGGAAAACCGCAGCACCGAACATCACGGAGCGATGGAACGTGACCTGTTGGAAGTCGGCTTCCTGCTCAAACACGGCATGCCCAAACCGCGCCTCACCCCGGCAGAATACATCGCGGAAATTCGCTCCGGCCTTGAACACCGCATTCAGAAATTCGGCCTGCCCTGCAAAAACAGCCGACTCGAAATTCACCGGCGATTCAAACACCACCCCCAGAAAATCGCCACCCTGCGCCGGGAATTGCCACCCCGAAAAATCAGCTTGGCCCGTCCTGTACCGCCGTCTCGCTTCACCCCAGACATCCGCCCCCAACGGGTCATCGGCATTCTCGGCGGCATGATACAGACACATACCCTGCCCCGACCGGACCCACGCCGGTTCCCCGCACACGCCGCCTCCCTTGTAGGCACAGGTTCCCATCACACCCTCCAGAATCAAACCGGTCTCGTCCGACGTTAGCGGAATTTCTCCAGGATCTCGACCAGGGCCTGGCGTAACCGGACCGGGTCGTGCCGCAGCAGGAACTGCTTGTGCCAGAGCGCCTGGCGCCGGCTCCGTTCACGCAGGTCCCGGGCAATCGGGACAACGGTCCGCGGCAGCTTCTCCACATCCAGGTCCACCATGCGGGCACGTTCCGCCGCATATTCCTTGAGCACCCGCGATGCCGGCCGGCTGTTGTTGTACAACACGTAATGCAGCACCCCGGCACCCAGGTACCGCTCCAACTCGAGCACATGCTGGGATAACGTCATCCCGTCCGTCTGCCCGGGCTGCGTCATCATGTTGACCACATACACCTTGGGCGCCCGGCTGTTCCGGATGGCTTCCGGAATACCCTTCACCAGCAGGTTCGGCAGGATCGACGTGTACAGGCTGCCCGGCCCGATCACGATCAGGTTGGCATCCCGGATGGCTTCCAGGGTCTCCTCGTGCGGCACCACGGGATCCCGCAGGAACACCCGCCGGATCGGCCGCTTGCCGGGTTTGCGGACATTGAACTCCTCTTCAATCACCGTGCCGTCATCAAGTTCACAGCAGACATGGGTATCCTGCAGGGTCGAGGGCAGGACCCGCCCGCGCACGGCCAGGATCCGGCTGGCCTCCCGCACCGCCTGCTCGAAACTGCCGGTCACCTTGATCAGGGCCGCCAGGAACAGGTTCCCGAAATTATGACCCTTCAATCCGCCACTGGTGAACCGGTACTGGAAAAGGTCCTGCATCAGGTGTTCGGAATCACTCAACGCAATCAGGCAGTTGCGCAGATCCCCCGGCGGCAGGATGTTCAACTCCTTGCGCAACACCCCGCTGCTTCGCCCGCTGTCGGTAACCGTGACAATGCCCGTCAGGTTCCTCGAATAATGTTTGAGTGCGCTGAGCACGGAGGGGAGTCCCGTCCCCCCCCCGATCGCCACAATGTTGGGATGCATGTGGCGGCCGCGCTCAATCTCACCGATCACATCCAGCACCTCACGCAATCGCTGAATCTCGAAGTCCGGCGTCTCCAGGTGATCCCGGGGTTTCAGGTTCCGGTAATTGCCGTGCAGGAGCCTGACCGATGTGATCCCCAGCTGGTTGCCGGTCCGTATTTCCTGCCGGATCCGGTCGCCCACATTCAACACCTCGCCCGGTTTAAGGGACAGCCGCTTCAAGGCTTCACGGAAATGGTCCGTCTTGTATTCGCCGCCGGTTTCAATGTCATGCACCAGCATCAGGTTCATCCACCCGTCCAGCTTGAGCTTGCGCACTTTATCCATCTGCCGGCCATGGATGCCGGAGGTGATCAACACGCGGAAGATCCCGCGTTCCTTTAATTCCTTGAGCAGGGGCAACGTATCAGGGAACAACCGTATCGTACCAACCGTACCGCTGTTGTAGGCCGCCAGTGCATCGGCGGCACAGGTTTCCGCCCGAGGAATTTTGAGCTGCTGGCACAGGCGCTTCAAGACCTCCGGGGTCGACAGCGAACGCGCATAGAACTCCTCCATCATATTGAGAACCTGGAGGGCGGAGTTTCCTTTTGCAGCACCGGCAATCACACGCGCTGCCCGTTTACGGGCCGTCTGCGCCAGCTGCCCGGTACAATCGAACAGCGTATCATCCAGATCAAATATGACCGCCCGTATACGACGCATGCCGGTATCCTACCTGTCTACAGTTTCCCCGTCAATCAACGGCTCCCCCGGATCCGGGCCAACCGGCCCGTCCGGATCCCGAACCTGCCGCGCCCGGTACCGCCCGACCACGTGCCCGGGAATCGCCCCGGCCACCGTCCAGACAAGTCCAACGGCCGGATTCCACCGCGCGAATTCACCCCCGATATAGGTGCCGTAGGCCGGATACAGGATCCGGTACGCCTCCCGTTCCGAATCACGATTCCCGGCCTCCTGCAGGTATCCCATGACATCGCCGGTGGCAATGGATTCGTGATACAGGGGAACCAGCGGCAGCATGCCGGCTACGGCATAGGTCCCCTTGTAGGTCCGGCATGTCAGGTCACGGGCATGGGCACCCTCATGCAGGGCAATCGCCGGATGATCCGAATACAGGTTGATGGTGTGGCTGAACGGATTGTAGTGATCACCCCCGATAATCCGGCCGGGCAGAATGGCATACACCACCCAGCTCAACACCCCCACGGTGTACCGCCATCCGGCGCCCACGGCGCGGTTGCGCACCAGCCGGCCAAACTCTGGTCCCGGCGCATACTGGTTGACGCGCACCTTCACGTTGGTCAGGCGGTTGTGGTCCAGGTACGACCGCAGGACCATCACGGTGTTGGACCCGATCCGGTGGTTGTCAACCCGGCGGTCCCACAGGATCAGCTTGGATGGAATGGAAAACAACTGACCCAGCCCGTCCACCACGGAGACGGGACGCCCCTGCTCGACTTGCGGCTCGCCGGGCGCCAGGACCGGTCCCGGCCCATAGGCACGGTCCAGGGCATGGTACGGCACGGTGGCACATCCGCTACCGGCCAGCGCCATGACAAGCAATCCCAAAGCAATGCGCATGGACAGTGGCTTAAGGAACAGGCGTCGGGCCCAGGATCTCGATCTCATACAGGGAAAAACCCCATTCCGGATTGACGTTCCGCTGCAGTTCAAACTTCAGCCTGGACGTCACAACATCTTCCCGGAACGAAACCGTATCCACTCGAGGCTGTGGTTTGTCTTCCGATTTAAAGTAGGAATGAACCGGCTTCCAGGTGGTTTCCGTGGCCGCCGCAATCGCGTAACTCGTTGCCGATGCCGCCTCCCAATGCAGGCGCACCGCACGCACCGTTACCGGTTTCCCGAAATCAACCATGATGTTCTGCGGAGCCTGGTACAGGCTTGACCACCGGCTGGTCAGATCGCCATCCACCAGGTTTTGTGCCGGGCCTTCCCCTGGATAATTCGTGGCGGTGGAGGACACCACGACCGTAGCCCGCAGCGCCAGATTGGTCAATCCGTCGGTCAACAGCACCGGAGGGGTTCCGGATTCCAACGGTAAAGCCACGGGCACCATGGCGGCTTTTTCTTCCGGTTTCGATCCGGACTCATCCGTACACCCCGATAGCATCCATACGGTGCAACCGGCCAACAGGCACAACCACCCGGCAAGCGTGCGTACGTTCATATTTATTCGCCTCGTATATCCGTTTAGAATAAAAGATCCCGCAACCACACCCGAAACCCTACCATTCCGTGAATCCGCTTCCAACTGTTTTCCCATGCTCCAGCATTTCATCTTGCAGAGACGCCATGACATTCTATCATGGTCGGCACCTATGATACCTGAACGTATTCGATCCAAGCTCGCCAACGGCCAGCCTGCGCTGGGCATCAGCATCCGCTACCCCGACCCCTCCCCCATGGAACTGATCGCCCCGGCCTGGGATTTCATCTGGATTGATCTCCAACACGGCACCTGCTCCCCCGCGCAAGTCCCCGACCTCGTCCGCGTCTGCGATACGACCGGAACCGCCTCCCTGGTCCGATTCCCGGCCCAGCATGACCCCAACCTGGCCACCTGGATCCTCGACTGGGATGCTTCCGGGATTGTATCGGCCCAGGTGGACAACGTCGAGACGGCCCGTCAACTGGTCCAGCACGTGAAATTCCCCCCGCTCGGCAACCGCTCCTTCGGCGGCCGCCGCATCATCGACCGCCATGGCCGCGACTACGTAACCCGCGCCAACCGCGAACAGTGGCTGATCGTGCAGATCGAAAGCCCCGAGGGACTCGACCAATGCGAGGCCATCGCCGCCATCGACGGCATCGACGGCCTCATGATCGGACCGGACGACCTCCGCCTCCGCCTTTTCGGCTCCGTGGCGGGACCGGTCTACGACACCGCCATGCGCCCCATTCACGAACGCATCACCCGCGCCGCCCGCGCAGCAGGCAAACTGGCCATGGGCTTCGGCGGCCCCGCCCCGGAAACGTTCCAGACCGCCGTCTCGCTCGGATACCAGCTGATCTCCGTTACCGCCGACGTCCTCCTGTTGAAAGAACGCCAGCAGCAGATCCTCGACACGCTCAAGCCCGTGCTCCCCGCCTCCCGATGACAGATCCTGCCGCAACACCGTTTCCCACCCTCCACCACAACACCGACTTCTGCGTGGTCGGCGGCGGCATGGGCGGATTGTGCGCGGCACTGGCGGCCGCACGGCACGGCATCAAGGTGATCCTGATGCAGGACCGCCCGGTGCTGGGCGGCAACGCATCCAGCGAATGCCGCATGCATATCTGCGGGGCCGACCGGAGCGGCTCCATCCCCCACCTGCGGGAGACAGGCATCCTGGAGGAACTGCGCCTCGAAACCCTCGCCCGCAACCCGCTACGGAATTTCTCCCTCTGGGACCTCGTGCTGTATGATGCCGCCGTCCGCGAACCGAACCTGTCACTCCTGCTCAACTGCTCCTGCCACAACGCCGGCATGGACAACCACCGCATCCGCTGGGTGGAAGGCTGGCAAACCACCACCCAGACCCACCAGCGCGTTCACGCCACCCTCTTTGCCGATTGTTCCGGCGACTCCATCCTCGCCCCGCTGACCGGCGCCGAGGTGCGCATCGGCCGCGAAGGACGTTCCGAATTCAACGAATCCATCGCCCCCGAACAGCCCGACCGGAAAACCATGGGCATGACCTGCCTGTTCCAGGCCCGCAGGACCGACCAGCCCCAGCCGTTCCATGCCCCGGCATGGGCACACCGGTTCAACCACTGCGACCAACTCCCCTACGGGGCCCGGGGCCACGGGTGGTGGGAACTGGGATACTGGTGGATCGAACTCGGCGGCGAAGCGGACTCCATCCGTGACACCGAAACCCTCCGACACGAACTGCTCAAGATCACCCTCGGAGTCTGGGACCACATCAAGAACAGCGGCCGGCACGACGCCGACTGCTGGACACTGGACTGGCTCCAATTCCTGCCCGGCAAGCGCGAAAGCCGTCGTTATGTGGGCGACCATATCCTCACACAGAACGACATTGAAGCCGGCGGCCGATTCAACGATGTCGTCGCCTATGGCGGATGGACCATGGATGACCACGACACGGCCGGATTCCTCGCCGCCACCACCGGCCGGCCCGCCACCATCTTTCATCCGGCACCGTCTCCCTATGGCATCCCCTACCGGTCCCTTTATGCACAATCCATCGCGAACCTGTTCATGGCGGGACGCAATATCAGCTGCACGCACGCGGCGCTCAGCAGCACCCGCGTGATGGGCACCTGCTCCGTACTGGGACAGGCCGTTGGCACCGCCGCCGCGCTGGCGATCCAGCAGGGAATCGATCCCCGGGATGTTCAACACCACATGCCGACCCTACAACACCGCCTGATGGAGGACGACTGTTTCCTGCCCGGCCAGACTCGCCCGATCCCCGAACTGACACGCCGGGCCGGCCTGATCGCCTCCACGGGCGATCCGGAACCGGTACGGGATGGTTTTTCACGGCAGATCGGCAACCACCCGCATGCATGGATCTGCCCGCGCGGCGGCATGTTGACCCTGACGTTCCCCTCGGCACAACCCGTCAGGGAAATCCGGCTCGTGCTCGACAGCGGGATGGACCAGATCGTGGCCGCCATCTTTGCCGCAGGCATCCATCCGCTGGACCGACCACCCGCCGCCATGCCCCGGACCTTCCGGATCCTGGCACACGACGCCGGCGCATGGAACGTGGTGCAAACGGTAACGGACAATCACCAGCGGCTGGTGCGCCTGCCGGTCGGCCGGACCACGGATGCCGTACGGTTCATCCTGGACGACACCTGGGGCGCCGACCACTCGCGCCTCTACGAATTCAGCGCCGACTAGGCGGCCACCTTACGGTGCCGGCAGTTCCGCGATTTCCTTGGCCAGCAGTTTCTGCTCGGGCGATTCCGGCAGCGCTTCCTTCAGGGCCAGATCGTAATATCCGCGCGCTTCGGCATAAGCGGCCGCGGCTTTGTCCGACTGCTTCAACCCGGCATACAGGTCGCCGATCCGGCGGGCATTCCGGCCCAGGGTCATTTCCTTGGAATGCAAGACCCCGGTGGACGGATCCTGTTCGGCGCGTTCCCACGTCTTCACGAATTCCATGAATTCACGGAACCGCGCGATGGCTTCCTCCACGCGTCCCGCCTTGAGATCCACGTGTGCCCGGACCTTGTTCAGCGCCATGGCCTGCCATTTCGGGTCACGATCCGGAATACCTGCCTCCAGGATCGAAAGCGTGCGCTCATAATCCTCGGTCACGAAGGATCCATCCACGATCATTCCCTTCAGGGTGGTCTGCAACGGCACCTCGTCCACCAGGGGGAGCAACCGTTCCACCTGCTTGATCATGGCGGTCAAATCATCCTTGGACCCTTCCTGCATGATGTAATAGAAATGACGATCTGCCAGACCGAACAGTGACCGGGGAAGCAGCCGGTTGTCAAACAACCCGTTCATACGTTCCACCAGCACGGACGGCTGTTGCTGATCCCGCACCACATCCAGCCATTGCACCGCCGCCTGCCGCCTGACAGCCGGACGTTCATCCGCTCCCTTGAGAATTCCCTGGATGATGCCATCACATCGCTTGAATTCACCTTCCTTGCGCAAACGGGCAAGGGTACGATCAAACAACGGCGCCATGTTGGCATCCGGAATGATATCCATGGCGCGGGAAAGTTCCTGTTCAACCGCCGTCCAATTACCCCGCAACATGGCTAATTCCAACCGGGCACGGGCCACCAGATACCGCAGGGCATCCACCGGTTCCGGCCGCTTTTCCAAGGCCCCGATAAGCACACCGGCATCGTCCAACCGGTTGATCCCCAGCAACCGCTCAACCGTGATGCCCGCCAAACGGGTACCGATATCCCCGCCGAACCGGTCCATATTCTCACCCACCAGGGTCAACATCCGGTCAAACGAATCACCGGCCAGCGCATCTCCCAATACAATCGTGAAAGAACGTTCTGCCAACTCGGCTTGCGGCTTGGAGGTCAGCACCCTGCCCGCCCAGGCAATCAACAGCGCCTGATTGGTCTGGGACTGGTAATACCCCGCAAGTACGTCATAACCGGCGCGGGCAAGTTCCGCGTCCTGGATCGAGTCGAAAAAATGCTTTTCCGCATCCGCCAGGCGGCCATCCTGTACCTGGAGATCCATCCAGATGGCATACAACCAGCCCCGGTGCGGCTTCAACACGGGGTTTTCCATCGCCTTGCCGACCACATCAATGGCAGCCGCACGGTTGGTCGTGGCCATGCATTCGTCCACCTGGCTCATCACTTCCTGCATGACCTGATCAGGCGATGGCGGTACGGGCTCCGGCGTCGCGGCAGGACCGGGATCCTTGCGACAACCCGCCATGATAAGAAGTGTTGCCGAGACCAGGCAAATAATCGTCCGCTTCATATCCAACCTCCTCATGCATGAAAAACCGGATCAAAACCCGACAATAACACCAGATAATAACAGGTTAACACGGTCCGTCAAACGCAAACCCGGCCCATCAGGCACGGACCGGCCTGCCAACCAACCAGACCGGCCCGAGGTCGGTGACCTCGGCCCGCCACCCCCCAACCGAACGCCATTCCGATTGATTCCAACGACGATCCTGTTACGGTTCTACCGGTCCACCGAAGGAGCCCAACGATGAAGAACGCCTTGACCACCCTGATATGCAGTAATACATCCAACCGTCCGCTGGCATCCTGTGCCATCACCCACGGGGTCCCCTTCCCCAAGGGAACCATGCCCCGGCCGCGCCCCCTCGCGGTTCAACTGCCCGGCGGCCGTCTGATACCGGTCCAGACACAGGTTACCGAACGCTGGCTCGACAACTCGATCCGCTGGATGACGCTTGATTTTGCCATCCCCCTGAAACCCAACCAGAAACTTGAACTACCCCTGGTTCACACAACCGGCAAACCCGCACCTTCAGCCATGCGGATCACCCCCTCCCGTACCACCTGTACAGCCACCACCCCCCATTACCGTTTCACCCTGTCCCGCTCCCGCTTTGCCATCTTTGACCAGTTTGTCGTGAACGGGAAAAACCTCGTGCTTCCCGGTTCGGACATCATCGTGGAAGACCTGAACGGCAAACGCTATTACGCATCCCTGTCCCGCACACTCACGGTTCAACCCATCCTGGAAGGATCCCAGCGCACCGTCATCGACGTCCAGGGACGCCACACCGCCGAAGACGGAACCGAAATGCTGTCGTTCCGACTTCGCTACACCATCCGGCCGAACGACCCTTGCTGCCTGTTGTCCTACAAGTTCACCAACCGGGAGGAGCCGGAAACCGGCGTCAAACTGGCATCCATCCGCATGATCATCCCGACCGCGCTGGGTGACACCACGGTCAAATATATCCGCCAGAGTGTTCATGGTGAAACCTGGTTCCCGCATCCGATGGAAATCCACGAAAACGTCGAGTTGATTGCCGGCAAGGCCCTCTCGGAAGCGGCCAAGACACGATACGGCGCTTCAGCCGAAGGCAAAGTCCTGATCCGGAATTTCTCCAGCCTGGGTGAGAACCTTTCTGAATATCCCTATTACCTTCGTCCCGGCAATGCGCGTACCGACATGTCCGGCGGGCTCCGCCAGGTCTATCCCTACCTGGGTGCCAACGGGCCCCACGGTTCCATCCTCGGCTGGTTCGTTGAAATGGAAAACCATTACCCCAAAGCCGTCGGCATGGACCGTCATGTCATGGCATTCGACATCTGGCCATCCGCTTCCGGCGACCTGCTGGTCCGGCGCGGACAATCCGTCGAACAGGACCTGTATATCAGCCTGTCGCCCCGTGCCCGGAAACCGGAAGTTCTTGAATCGCTATACCTGGATCATGAAGTCCTGGGTTTCGGAATCGCTTCCTGCGGGGCCCCACCGGTCGAAGTCACCCTCGATGCAGATTATGTACGCGCCTGCAAGGTACTGCAACTCCACCGGTGGCTTCGCTACAACGAGGACAAATACCTTCCGATCGAAGCCAAACTCGGCAGCGTCGGCCCGGCCGGCCAGGGACAAAAAGGCATGTTTGACCTGGGCGATTTCGTCAGCCCCGACCGGAGTTGGGCGCATAACAATGAGAACGACGGCATCCTCGGCATGATCCGGGAATACCTGCGTCGCGCGGAACCCTCCCTGCTCAAGGCCGCCCTGGACAAGGCCCGGCACAACGCCCACGTGGACTTCATTGCCTACGATCCCAACCCGCTGCGCCAGGGCACCATGCCCGCCCACTGCCCGGAACATACCGACGGTGCCACCTACCCGTCCCACATGTGGGTGGACGGCCTGATCGCCGCCTACTGCATGACCGGCGAACCCGATTATCGCGAGGCCGCCATCGCCGTCGGAGAAAACATGCGCCGCTGGCAGCTCAAGAAAACCACCTTCTACTGCGACAGCCGGGAGGCCGGATGGCCCATGCTGGCCTACCTCTGCCCGTACGAGCACACCCATGACCGCAAATGGCTTGAATACGCCCACGAGGTTTACACGTTCTACCGGAAGAACATGACAGCCAAAGGTGAGATTCTTTACGATATTCCACACGGAATGGGCACCTTCAAGCAGGCGTATGGCGAATTCATCACCTGGCGGGCCTGTTTCCACTATTACGAACTGACCGGCCTCAAGGTGGTGAAGGATTTCCTGGTCAAGGCACTCCGGCAGGTCTACCACTTCCCCGCCAAAAAGGCCTTCATGCCCGGCGGATGGGGCTGTTCCGACATGTTCCCCGCCTGGGCACTCTATACGCTCACCGGCGAACAGAAGGTGCTGGAAGACAATATCCCGTTCCTCAAGACCCACATGGAAAAACAAGGCAATTTCCCGTGGGGTGGCGTGGACTGGCACTTCTACCTGGCCGAACTGGACCGGCTCGGCATCCTGGAAACCATTGTCAGGATTTAGGTGGCAAGTACCTCCATCCACTTACACGGGCAATCTCATTGTGCCGCAGGTACACCGCCCGGTGAGTGGATCATATTTCTTTAATCCGAATCGTTCCGTCCCTCCCGCTTGACGCAACGCGGCGTGGCGGGTAACTTCTCCCCTTCTGTTTTATACCAAACACGGAGGCGTCATCATGGGCGGCATTTTCAAGGCATACGATATCCGGGGCATTTACGGCGACACCCTCACCGAATCAACGGCGGTCGATATCGGCCGCGCTTTCGCCACCTTCCTGAAATGCAGGAAGGTCGTGGTCGGCCACGACATGCGCCCCCACTCGACCCCCCTGTTCAAGGCGCTGGCCGATGGACTCACCCAACAGGGCGCCGATGTCATCGGGATCGGCCTGTGCTCGACCCCCATGTCCAACTTCGCCAATGGACGCCTCAAGGCCGATGCCTCGATCATGATCACCGCCTCCCACAACCCCGGCGAGTGGAACGGATTCAAGCTGGCCCGCGCCGACGCCGTCCCCATCAGCGGCTCCACCGGGATCGGCGATATCGAGCAGATCATCAAGGATCGCCGGTTCGCACCACCGGCCGCCAAACGCGGAAAAATCACCGCCCACGACATCCAGGCGGAGTACCGCAAGCACGTGGCGGGATTCGCCAACATGAAGCGTCCCATCCACATCGCCGCCGACATGGCCAACGCCATGGGCATCTACGAGGCCCGCACCCTGGAAGGGCTCCTCACCGTCGATCCGATCTTCGACACGCTGGATGGCACCTTCCCCAACCACGAGGCCAACCCGCTCAAGCAGGAGACCTTCGAGACCCTCCAGGCCCGCATCCGCACGGGCGGCTACGATTTCGGCGTGGCATTCGACGGCGATGCCGACCGCGCCGGGTTCGTTGACGAGAAGGGGCAGATCATCCCCAACGACCTGACCACCGCCGTCATCGCCCAGGACCTGCTCGAACGGGAGAAAGGCACCATCCTCTACGACCTGCGCAGCAGTTGGGCGGTCAAGGAAGTCATCGAGGAATGCGGCGGCCGTGCGATGATGTGCCGCGTAGGCCATGCCTTCATCAAGCAGCAGATGCGCGACAACCAGGCGCTGTTCGCCGGTGAGCTGTCCGGCCACTATTATTTCCGCGACAATTACTACACCGAAAGCTCGGCCATGGCGGTCCTGTGCATCGCCAACATCATCAGCAAACGGGGCAAACCGCTGTCCGAGATCGTGGCGCCAATCCGCCGCTACGTGGCGTCCGGCGAAATCAACTCCACGGTCAGGGACACCCAGGCGGTCCTGAACAGGCTGCAAAAGACCTATTCGGACGGACGGCAGATCACCCTCGACGGCATCAGCGTCGAGTACGCCGACTGGTGGTTTAACGTGCGCTCCTCCAACACCGAGCCCCTGATCCGCCTGAACCTCGAAGCCAAAACCAACGCCCGCATGCAGGAAAAACGGGATGAACTGCTCAAGGCCATCCGGGGCTAGGAAAGGAATATGAGCAACGACCTGTATCCCGATCTGGCGACCCGATTCATCAAACGGTTCGGCACGCCCCACACCATCGCCGCCTATGCACCCGGCCGCGTGGAAGTGCTGGGCAATCACACCGATTACAACGAGGGGTTCGTGTTGTCCGCCGCCATCGATGCCGGCACCTGGTGCCTGGCCACTCCTTCCCCGGACCTCCAATGCCGGATCGCGGCCGGAGACATCGAGCAGGAGGTCGCGTTCCCCGTCACGGATATCCGGGCGGACCGCAAAACCCCCTGGGCCAATTACGTCAAGGGCATGCTGGCTCCGATCGTCAAGCAGGCCAACCCCGCACATGGGGTACGGATACTCTTCCAAAGCACGATCCCGCTGGGAGCCGGTCTCTCCAGTTCAGCCGCGCTGGAAATCGCTTCCGGCCTCGCTCTGACAACGCTCTACGGCATCCCCCGGTCCAAGCTGGAACTGGCACGGATGGGTCAGGCGGCCGAACATGAGTATGCCGGCGCCAAGTGCGGCCTGCTCGACCAGATTTCCAGCCTGTTCGGCAAGGCCCATGCATTGGTCCGGACCGATTTCCGCTCGCTGGAAGTCACCACGGTCCCGGCCGGCGACGCGACCTGTTTCCTGATGTGCAACACGCGCGTGAAACACAGTCTCGTGGATTCCGAATACAATGAACGCCGCGCCCGGTGCGAGGAGGCCGCCGCCTTCTTCGCCAAAATCTTGAGTCATCCCGTCCAGGCATTGCGCGATGTCTCCTGGACGGAATTCGAGGCGCATCGTGCAGCCATGCACCCGGTCACCGCCCGGCGTGCCGCCCATGTGATCGGCGAGAACGAACGGGTGCTCAAGGGACAACGCCTGCTCAAAGACCATGACCTGGCGGGATTCGGCGCGCTGATGTTCGAGTCGCATGAGAGTTCGCGGACCCAGTTCGAGAATTCCTGCCCGGAACTCGATGCCATCGTGGAATCTGCCCGGACCATTCCCGGCATCCGGGGCGCCCGCCTGTCAGGCGGTGGATTCGGCGGCAGCGCAGTCATCCTCTGCCATCCGCAGGATGCCTCCCGTATCGGGCAGCAGTTGGCCTCCCAATACGAAGCCCGTTTCTCGAAAACACCTGAAATCCGCGTGATCACCCCGTCCGACGGCGCCCGCCTGCTACCGGGCTAAACAAGCCGGGCCGTCCCTCTTTATTAGGAACGAGTAATTTACACTTGACTGTAATTTGCTCGCGAGTAATTTATACCGTTATAGAGAATACTCACCTCGACTTCCAGCCGGCACACCATGACAAGTCGCTATATTAAAAAAAGTGTTGATACGGATCTGGCTGACAAGATGGTTTTCATTGGGGGTCCACGACAAGTCGGCAAAACCACGTTTGCCTTGTCCATGCTGACCGCAAATCCGCATGAATCATCACCGGCCTACCTCAACTGGGATGCACCGGCAGACAGGGAGGCAATCCTATCTGCCCGGATCCCTGCCGGGCAACCACGAATCATCTTCGACGAAGTCCATAAATATGCGAAATGGCGCAATCTGATGAAGGGATTGTTCGATAAGAACCATTCAACCATATCCTTTATCGTGACCGGATCGGCACGATTGGATTATTACCGCAAAGGCGGCGATTCGTTACAAGGACGCTATCACTACTATCGGCTTCACCCTTTCTCGGCCATGGAATGCAATGCACAACCGGACCGGGATCACATCGGGCAATTACTCCGATTCGGCGGTTTTCCCGAACCCCTGACAAAGGGAACCGAACGGTTCCACCGTCGCTGGCTCCGGGAAAACTCCGAGCGAATCTTATACGATGACCTGCGCGACATGGAACGGGTTCGGGAGATAACCATGCTGGAGCTCCTCCTCCATCACCTTCCGGCATGTGTCGGATCACCATTGTCCGTCAACAGCCTTGCCAACCTTTTAAACGTCAACCACAATACCATTGAACATTGGCTCACGATATTCGGTCGCCTCTATATATCCTACCGCATTGCACCATTCGGTTCCAAACGGATCAGGGCAGTCAAAAAGGAAAAGAAACTGTATTTTTGGGACTGGTCCAGGATCCCAAACACCGGAGTCCGCTTCGAAAACATGGTTGCCGGAAACCTTTTAAAATACTGTCATTTCATGGAAGACACGGAGGGATATTCCATGGAACTTCGTTATCTCCGGGATATCGACAAGCGTGAGGTGGATTTTGTTGTTTTGCGCGATGGACACCCGGAATTTGCCGTGGAGTGCAAAAGCGGTGAGCGGGAACCCTCGCCGGCTTGTCGTTATTTCCGGGAACGAACCAATATCCCGCAGTTTTACCAGGTTCATCTTGGCACGCTGGACTTCGGGAATGCCCTGACCGGCACCCGTGTCCTTCCCTTTGCGACGTTCTGCCGGGAATTATCGTTGCCGTAAAGCAAAAGGCATCCGGAAGATCCACCCCATCGGGCGGTGGGATCCTGCCCGGACGGATGTCGCCAGGCACTGGCCCACATAACGCTGGGCGGCCTGGACAGCGGCGGGAAGTTTCAACCCTTTGGCCAGCAGGGCGGCCAATGCGGCGGAAAAGGTACACCCGGTGCCATGGGTTTCCACGGCATGCAACCGCGGCGCTTCAAACCGGTATACCCGTCCCTTGAGAAACAACAGGTCCGTCACCTGCCGGCCGGACAGATGCCCGCCCTTGACCACACAGGCTGTCCCGAACCGCTCAGCGATCCGGCGGGCGGCGGCAGCCTGCCCGGTTTCGGATTCAATGGCTTTACCCCACAGCAGCTCCGCCTCGGGAAGGTTCGGGGTCAGGACCGTCGCCAGCGGCAACAGGTCGCGGCACAACGCCGTCACGGCATCCTCACGCAACAGCC
>MHBQ01000160.1 GCA_001803315.1 Lentisphaerae bacterium RIFOXYC12_FULL_60_16 | reverse complement strand
GCTACGCTTTCCAGATTCTGCTGGCCCTCATCCACTCGTTTCATGAATAATCCGGGTTAGGCGGTAGGCGGTTAGGAAGAAGAATACAGAAATCAGAAGTCAGAATTCAGAATGGCTACGCGCCGTCCGGTCCGAACAACAATCAACCAGCAACGAACAACTCTCTTCCCGTCTTCCTCCCACACCCCCATACTCCGTAACTCCGACACATTCCCTCCCCGTCTGTCCATCTCCGTGCTCCTACGGATCGAGCAATTCAAAGCCAGTGATGGAGTCCGGGCGTCGTTTTGACGTGACACCCTGAATTTCGTGGATGATTGCTTCCATGACATACCAGGCCTTCACACCGCGGCGCACACATCCGGTGACCGTTGCATCCTTTCGTCCGCACGCGACATGCATATGCAACACGGGTTCTCCCGCCAGGTTGGGGAAAATCGTTCCCACACCGGCGATCTCATGCACATCGGAAAGCACCTGTTCCATGGGAACGACCGGCGACACGCGACCCTGCTCCGGTCCAACGACCAGTCTGCTGCCGGCATCCGCCCCTCCGATAATCATGACACTGGCAGCATGGATATCCTGTTCCCGGGCGATTTGCTCCAATGATTCATGGATCACATCGCCATCTTCAAGCCGCACCACAAAAGTACGCCCCTGCGTCCCTTCCACATATTTCATATTCAGCACCCCCGCTTCGAACTAATGCCCCTGCGGTTCCCGGTGTCCGTCCCCGCCTGTGCCGGACCATGGCCGTCCGGTACTGATCCCCGCCGTTTACCTTACACAGCGGGCTTGTTGCTTTCGCTGATAACGTACCGTTTCAGGTGGAAGGTGATAAGGGAGATATCTTCCAGGGAAAGATGTTCACGGGCGTTCTTGATGAAAGTAATGGCCGCTTTATCGTTCAGCACCCACACCACGCAATCCGACGGAATTTTCTCCACAAACCAACCCGGAAACAACAGGACTGGTTTGACTGGGAATTTCCTGCCGGTTGACGACACCAGCAACTCTGAAACCCACGATGCCTCCGCCTTGGCCTGGACAACCGGATCCCGGTACGGCCCCTTCCCTTCCACCATGATCTGTTCACCGTCATACTTGATCGAAGGATTTCCCTTGGCCGGTTTGCTGTAGGTTTTTGTTTCGATGCTGAAGACACCGGAGGGTCCGATCACCACATGATCCACATTGAATCCCTCCGCCGGAAGATCATGCAATACCTGGAACCCATGCGGACGAAGCTGTTCCTCCAGGAACTGCCCCACCACCAATTCACCAATACGCCCAGCTCGTAACGCCTTAAGCTCTTTCTTGACCTTTCGGATTCGCACCAACAACCAGACCGTCGCCACGACAGCAGCAATGCTATATAACCAATGTGCATGGCTTTTTGGGATCAAAACGCTTAGCCAAGTAGAGAATGCCCCCGCCCACAACATAGCCACAACGAGAAAACTCTCGATCACCTTCCCTTCCAGCAGATCGTCCATGCGCTTGGCAATGGATTGTCCCGGCACTCGCACCGGAAGGTTTTTTATCGGGCTCTTCATTTCAGATGAATTCATGGTTATCACTTTCTGATATCATCGCACCATACGGTCGGGATTGTCCTGACATACGTGCAAGGTTTCCTTTATTGGTATCGATTCCGTTCTCATCGATCCTGTGGTTTCGGTTTTGGTTTCCAGCGATCGTCAGAATCAACTGGAGCCGGGAAAGGATCAGGCACATCCGGACGATTCCCGCCATACTTTGCATCGAGCCAATAATCGTAAGCATCTACCAATATCACGGGCCTGCCATTATAGAGCCCGATTTCATAAATCGTTCCTTGTTTGTCCAGCGTCTTCAACTTGCGAACCGCATCGTTCCGACACCCGAAGATCATTCCGTCATAGAGGTCATTTCCTTCCGTGACGCCCCAACAACCATCCTCCAGCCAAAAGCGTCCATCCTCCGACATGATCACGTAACGGAGCTCGAGTTTCGAACGTGAGAACCATCCCATCAGCAACCTCTCTTCCGGTCTACAACCTTGGAGTTACTCCATCCAGCTGTGAACAGCAACCCTTCAACACCATCGGCGTTGTCGTTGTCATAATTGTTCTTATCGCACACTCTGGTTGCCGTGTCAGGTTTTTCCTGACATTCCGGTTGAATTATCGCCTCATAAACAGTACACGGGTTGCAATGAATCCTGCGGTCCTTGAAGCATACGGCAAACGGTTCCGGTCCTTGCGATGTGACCCGGACCAGGGCCGGCCCCGACCCCACAAAGCCGTCATGTTGCTGTCGGTCATTTCCCTGATCGAGTCCGGACGCCTGGCCAGTAACCGGATTGTTTACGATACGGACCTGACACAGATATTCGCCCGGTTCTTCGAACTGGTCCGATCCGGTTCAGACAAGTTCACTCCCTTTAATCCCTTCTTCCACCTCAAATCGGAAGGTTTCTGGCATTTACACGCCGTCCCCGGGAAGGAAGCTGTTTTATCAGCCATATCCACCATACGGGGGCGCGGCCAGCTGGAATCAGTGGTTGCATACGCTTCACTTGAAGAGCCCCTCTTTATTTTACTCGCCGACCCCACATCCAGGGAAGTCCTCCGCAAGACATTGATCGAAACCTATTTCCCCCATCGCGCGGCTGAAGTCTTGTCCGCCAGCCTTGAGGAGTCTGCCATATCCTCTGCCCAGCAGATTCTGGAAAAGGGCAATACATCGGCGGGGCCAGCAGTTGCCGAGGCAATTCGTGACGCGGCCTTTGGCCGGACCATTCGCAAGGTATATGATTATACCTGTGCCTTGTGCGGAATCCGGTTTGTCTGTGATGATGTGGTCCTGGTGGACGCCGCCCATCTTATTCCGTTTGCTGAATCCCGGAACGATTCACCTTCCAACGGCATTGCCCTTTGCAAGAACCATCACTGGCTGATGGACAAGTCCCTGGTTGCCCCGGGCCCCGCCCCTAACGGTGACTATGCGCATCCCATCTGGCACATATCGGATGCACTCGACTCCCGGCTCGAAGCCCACCGCGCCTGCATGGAATATAAACGACGCCCTCTGCTCCTACCCCGCGACCATCAATTCCACCCCATGCAAACCGCCCTTGATTGGCGAATGGACCACCTCCGGGTTGGTTAACACGACAAAAAAGGAGACCGAACAATGACTACCCTGGGACCGTTCGATGGCAGCAGGCGGCACGTGCTTGATTGGATCGAATCTTCGTCTTTTGTGAACACCGTCCAGGGATGGGCACACAAGCACGGATTGTCGATCCCATCAGGGGCAATCTGTATGCCATAATCCTGGACCGAGCCCAAGGAGTCAAAGCTGTTTGAAACAACCAGCCCATTTTTATCCGATGAACATAAAGCCGGACTCAGACGTTGGTGGCTTAAACATCCCGCCAGCGCAAACATTCCAAACTGGGATCTGATCGTTCAGGCCACCGATGCCATGGGCAACCCTGGTCTTATATTAGTCGAAGCAAAAGCCCATGCGAGCGAGTTCGACTGTAACCCCAAGCCGGTCACCAAGCGGGACACACCAGAGGCGCAGAAGCGGACGGATGAGAATCACCAACAAATTGGACAAGCAATCAATGCGGCGGCTTCTGCGCTTACAAGAACCCATCTGGGCATCGCCATTTCTCGGGACCGATGCTATCAGCTGTCAAATCGCATTGCCATGGCATGGAAGTTGGCTTCCATGGGTATACCAAACACGTTGGTGTTTCTTGGGTTTGTCAACGATAACGAAATCGCAAAGGATTACTTCACCGATGCAAATAACTGGCAACAAGCATTTGATACCTATGTGGCCGGTTGTTTCCCATTCGTGTTGATTGACCGGGATATCCCGTGCGGCAAAGCATCCTTCCGTGTCATTTCCGACTGCCTATCCGTTAAGCGCCCTTCAAGGCCGCTAGTCGAAAGAAGAAAACACGACATGTCGCAACTCTGAATACAGAATTATTCAGTCAGTACAGGGATACCTAAACTAGACAGATACCGGAAGGTACTATCGTAATAGGCAGGGGCACGTGTCGGATCATCCTTTTCACCAGGAGGGACAAAAATCACCATGCCTTGACGGGCGCGCGTGAGCAGAACGCGGTAAGCATTCCGCAGGTAATTCTTTCGTTCTGGTTGCTTAATATTCTTCCATCTGCTCCCACAAAACGAGTGCCAAGACCATCCATTGCCCGTAAAACGGAGATCGCCATCCCATGTGACACATACCCAGTCAAGTTCCAACCCTTGAACCTGAAATTCCGTCGCCGCGTCTTCAAGATAGTAACTTGAGCGAGTGTCGTGGCGGTCATTAAGGAACCAGTGGATGGGGTTGATGTCCACACGGATATCGATCGCATGCGGTTTCAACCGCTGAGCCTCTGATGATGCAACGAGCCCGTATCTCTCGCTTCCCCGGGCGTGTTGCCGTACCCAATTCTTGGCCTGGTCCAAGTCCCGCGTAAGGGCAATCGGATAACGCCGACTGAGTTTTAAGTAGGCATCTTGGGCTGCGTCTATCTCACAGTCCAGGATCGCCTTGACGAACGTCGATACGTTTTCAGCACGGAAGGAACGCATTGACACGGCCAGATGAAGGTCCCGGTCGAAGTGGGTATCGGGTCGCGATCGGACTACATCAAGGGCGTGGCCGGCCGTATATTCGCTGTCCGTCAACTCCGGGGAGATATAAACGTGCCACTTTGGGAAGGCCGCATTGATGGCATCGAGCCATGCGCCGATGCCTGCCTCACCCTTGTTGATCTCCTGACCGCCCCCGACCAGGCAGACGACAACAGCCCAATCGTTGTGCCGGTCAAGGTAGGATATCAGGAACTCAGGTTCCGACTTAGTGAATCCTGGAATCTTCTTCTTTGTCCGCATGAAGGCAGAAGTTTGTGCACTATTCCAAGCCCTTTGTGCCTCATCAAAGATCACAACGTGGTCAATCGGGGGAGTAGTCTCACGCAGCGCTTCATCACGGAAATGGTGAACATTCTGGATAAAAGCCTTCACGCTCTCACCGACTGTGCCCTTACGCACCTTTTCGCCTTTTGATCGTCGCCGGACATACTCGTCTCGAGTCAACGCTTCGCGGAGGACTGCGACCAGCGGACCATTGCCGGAAAGGAAAACGGCGTGCGTCGGGCGGGTGGCATCTCTTCGTTTCGTAGCGACATTCAGCCCCACAAGCGTCTTTCCAGCCCCCGGAACTCCGGTCACCAGACAGATGATCTTGCTCCCAGAGTTACGCGCCTGCTCAACCAATTCCTCGATGCGAGCGGAAGTGACTCGTAGATTGCGGGCGCCGGCATCGTGGCGAGCAATGGCGTCAACCGAATGCTGAGCGTAGAGGGATTGGGCCGCCTCGATCATCGTGGGCGTCGGGTGGTACGGTGCCGAGCCCCATTGCATACCGTCTAACGAATCACCTTGGTTGCCGCCAATTCCAAAATCAATCAAGGCTCGAAGACCCTGACTGTTTGACCGGACCGGAGGATAGACCTGGTCGTCATGCGGTGCCGGCAGATACCGGTCACCTGTCGACGCTTCCGTAGCCACAAGAACCGGCAGAACCGGAACAGCATGGCTAGCTTCATGAAAATTCTTCAGGTCCAGAGCGTAGTCCCAGACCTGGTCCAGATCAGCACGAGTGTAATGCTTCTCGCCAACCTTGAACTCGATGACGAACACCACTGCGCCGGATAGCACAACAGCGTCAATACGCTTGCCCATCCGGGGAATGTTGAACTCAAGAAACAGCGTGCCATTGAGACCCTGGAGCGCTGCCTTGAGAATGGCGATTTCCTGCAGCCACGCATCGCGCTGCGGCGGCTCGACCGACATTTCGCAGTTGGTCGTCAGTGTGCCGAGGACTGTCTCTGGGGTTGAGGCAAGGAAGATGGCGACAGGCGCGCTGTAGTACGCGCGTGGCAGGAGTATGGCGTGTACGTTTTCCATCACCGTCGTAATCCGCAATTGTCACTGCCCGTTTCCAACACAACTATGCCCTTCCAAATCACTCCCGCCGCTAACGTGTCTTAAGCCCATCCGAACGACGATCTCCCGGAACTCCGTCTCGGTCATATCCTCCCCCCCCTCCGACAACAACCGCGCCCGCGGCCGCTCCGCCTTTGGCCAGGACACGATGCCTTGTGCCTTGGGTTTCATGTCACAAGCGCGTCCAAATCGGGATTGTGTCTACGGAGGTTATTCTCCACTGCCTTGCGGGAGGTGTTGGCATAACAGTATGCGCATAGGTGATGGCAGGTGTCGTACATGCCGATGTCCTTGCTAACGATGCAGCCGCACTCCTTGCGCTGGCCTTTGTCCTTCATGTATGGGCGGGACGGAGCGGCGAACAGATCCGGCTCGACGCCAAGGAAGTCCATGAGCTTCCTGTCTTGCGAAAATAGTTCGATCATAAGGCGGTCGTCAATGCAACGGTTGTGCTCGATGCCGTAGGGTTCCAAATCGATGCCTTCCGCGCAGGTTGCAATCTTCAGTCCCCACTCCCGGTTCAGGGATTGCAGGCGTTCCGCCACCGCGACCATGAGTTCCGGTGTGAACTCGCGGTAGTTCACGTGTTCGCGGGCCAGGTTGTTCTGCACCTTCTTGTAGACCTTGATGTCCGCGAAGCTGATGACCAGGCGCTCTGTGTAACGGCGGATGAGTGCGGCGACCTCGGCGATGCGATCGGTAATGCGTTCGACGGTGAGGGTGTCGGTGAGAATCAGGGGATCGAAGCGCCAGATGACCCGCTTCTTGCCGAGTTTCTCGGAGAGTGTCTTGAAGGTCTCAACGCGTTGCGCAAGTGGCGGCACGTTCGGTTCCAGGCCTTCCGCCGTGTACTCGTTCAGGGTGAACTGGAAGTAGTAGTTGATGCCCTTGGCGTCGAGCTCAGGCAGGTGTTGGATCAGGGGTTTGGGATTCTTGCTCCAGAAGACGATGACGCGGGTCTCGGCGAAGGAGACGTACTCCGAGACCTGGTTGAACGGGTTGACCCAGCGGATGTATCCGCGGCGCAGGCGGTTTATGAACCACTTCGAGAAGAACGCTGGGATGTCGGTCGAGCGGCTGGCCGAGATGATGATGGGCGTCTTGGCCTTGACCGTCTCGCCTTTGTCGGTCTGAAGTTCGATGGTGTTCCAGCTCAGCGGAGGCATGGTTCCCTCAGTTCAGTTCGTAGCCGTCTGCGACGACCGCTGATGGCGACACGAGATGGATGCGCCCCTCAGAGCACATACGTTCGGGTTTGCCGTCATGGCATCGGAATCCCTTAACGTCACGGTGGCCCCGGGTTAGTTCACTTGCGAATCCCTGTTGTGCCAGGACCTTGAAAACCGTCTTGCAGGGAATGCGTGTCTCTCCGGCGAAGGACACTCTGAATATGCGCTGGGTGTAGCATTGCGGCTCAGTGCACCCGGTTGCCCAGTGGGCGCAGCTCAGAGGCAGGACGTGCCCCAGGGTTGATGCAGGATTCTGGAGGTACGCCTTGACCTCATTGTTCATTATGATTGGGAACCAGTTCGCTCTGTCGTCGTTCACGCTGTCCGCAACGTCAAGCATCACGCAAACGCCTTTCTGAGCGAGTGATGGGGCGACGACCTCCAAGAAAGCCCGGTATATTCCCATAGCTGATGCGCGGTTGTGATGGTAGTACTCATTAAAGGACTTCCACGTAAGTATCACATCAAAGGATGTCTGAAAGGTGGCGAGGAGTTGTGCCAAGCGGTCGGCAAAGCCAGAGCGAGTCGTGGGGAATGCCACTTGGTGCTGTAGGAGGCGGGCAGGAAGATGCCGCTCGGCAATGACGGCATCTATGATCTGCCGTTGGTAATTGAGCGCGAAGGCATTTCCCTCGACTGAGTACACATCAATGCGATTGGGTGTGTGTCCAGTGTCGGCAATCGCTTCAAGCAGGCCAATGGTGTCTCCTCCTGTTCCCGAGCCGATGTTCAGCACCGCCAGAACCCCTCGCTTCTTTGGGATGGCCTGAGCGACATGACGGTTCGTGAAGAGTGACCGGAATATGGCGTAGCTTTCGGCGAAGCTCTTCGGGAAGTACCGGGCGAGATATGCGCGCTGTTGAGCTTCGTCGGCGTGCAGTCCCTCTCTGAGTCTCATTCCCATGGGCGTGGGTCCCGCTAATCCGCCCGGCCCGAAGATGAGCGTGTTGAGGTATCGAGGGAGGGTTATGTCGCGCCGGCTCGGGCCTAGCTCGGCCTCTCCTGCGGCGGGATCTGGTGGCGCAGGCGGGCTGATGTAATGGCAGGCGAGATCGTAGATCGCCTCGACGACGTGGATGTTGAGTTGAGCGCGCTCGCCTTCGAGGACCTGAGGTGGCATTCCGTAGAGGCGGAGCATTGTGGGCTGCGCCAGCGCGGGATACCGCGCCTGGTTCTGCGGATCTGTGAACAGATCCCGGAATGCCGCTGCCCTTCCCGGATCGACCGGGAGCGTGGTGAGAAAACCGGTGGCGAAGTACTCCGGGAGCAATGCTTGCGCGGCCGGCGAGTCTGTTCGGAGGAGGTCTCCCATGACATCCGGGAACCGGGACATGTATTGTGCGGGGTCCCTGATGTCGCGGTAACGGTAAATCGCGTGGAGCAAGAACTTCATACGTTCCGGGAATGACGGTACCTGGATGATCCCCATGATCTGTGAGGATGTCTGGGCACGCTCAAAGAACGAGCCGAAGAGGATGAGGAGCCCCGTGATAGCGTCGGGGCAGGAGATCTCGCCCCGGCAGACGCTGTTCATGGGCTCGGACGCCATGAACTCATCAAAGGTGCGCTTCTGGTCTGTCCGGACAGTCGGCATTTCCTCGCGGGAAACGTCGTAGAACAGGAGGCTGATCTCGGCGAAGGATCCCCGGATGAACTCGTTGCAGTCCGCCAGTGTCTGGCAGTTGAGTAACCGGTTCCGGAATTCTTCGATCGTCATCCTCTGTTTCCCCTGTTCGTCAGTGAGCGGTCCAACTCAACACAGGACTTGGCTTCATCCAGTTCCGCTGGCTTTAGCGTGTGTAGTGTGCGGATCACTTCTTCCGTATCCACGTCGAGATCCAAGCCCTTCTCGCGAGTGAAGTTAAGGCGAATGATGGCCATAGGCCAGCGTGCGGCGGCGAAGAATGCCAAGTAACCAGTCGAACGATTCTTCGGGTACGTTTCTCGGATTAGGTTGATGAGCGATTCGACGGGGTCCACCACTTCCACGACGCGGATGGGTGTACCCATGAGCGTGAATGTTTTCGCGCGAAGACGTGGACTGCTGGGCTCTATGGTTTCTCTGCGGGCTGTTGATGCGGTTTCCTTGGGGAGGTAATCGAACCCGTCGCTTGTCTTTGTGACTTGGAAGGTGAAGCGGTAGGCCGTCTCGATGACATGGCGATCGAGGAGGCTCTCGATGTCGAACTTGATCGGGTGCGATGGGCCAATGAATGCCGCAAGGTCGCGGTCGAGTGAAGACACCTCTTCGTCCTTTGGCAGCGACGTGTAGCCGTAGTACATCCCCAGGAGGGCGAGAATGATCTCGGCCTTCTTCGGATCGGCGATCACGCTGGGGAAAATCTGCTTTACGATGATCTTGTTTTCGCCGTCCTTCTTACGGAAGCGGTACAGGACTGCCAGAACGGTGAGATTCCACAGTTTCGAGTGCGCCTGCAAATGCTGGACGCAGACCTTGAAGTTGTCGTCGAACAGTTCGTCGAAAGCGGCGTTCGCTGCCTTGGCCGTCTGTTCGTCGTGGCGCTGGCCATAGGCGGCCACGATTTCCTGGACTGTCGCTTTGTCGAAACCTCCGTCACTCGTGATGACTTCAAGAAGGCTAGCAAAGAACGGATCACGGGGACGGCCAGACAGCAGTTCGATGTAGAAGTCGGCAGCTTTTGCACTTTCGGGCGACGGCTCCAAAGGCTGTATTTCAGTGTTGAGGCGCGAGAGCGTCGCGAGGTAGTTGGCCGCAAGGTCGCGGTATCTGTGAGTCTGCTGCGTAAAGTAGCGTTCGGTGTTTCGCATGTACGCCAGCATTCCCAGTGTGCGGTCGTACTTAGCCTTCTTAGCCTGCATTTCCGGCGTTGTGTTGGTGTTCGCCCCCCCAGAAGGGTCAGGGGCTGGCCTGGGAGGTGGGAAGTCGCAGGGGGTTGGACTTAGAAGGGATGACGGAAAGAGTATGTCGGAGTACGAGCGTGCGCTGGAAAGCAGGTTGTCGGCAGTATCCTCATTCTTTGTCCATATTCGAACCACGCGAGACACCGGAAGAGCGTCTTGCATAAGAAACCCTTCGCCGACCGGTTGCAGTGCCGAACACTCAGCGGGGGAAAGGACTATCTCTGCAAGGACTTGTTTGTCATCGGCATCTTGAGTGAATGAGGGGGTAAGGAGAAGTTGGTCCGGCGTCCTGGATTGGATGTCAGTGGCCCGTTGCGCACGCCTGCCGTTTGTTGTTGTGTCCCAACCCGGCGGGTAGAGCAGGCCCGCGATAAAATAGGTAAGGAGATTGCCCTTTTCGAGCTGCAGGAAGTACCTGGGCGGCACAGACGTCGCGGTCACTGGTGCTTCATGCGTTGGCTTGGACGTCGGCGGCGTAGGTTCGGACTTCTCTCTGACAGCGGTTGTGAGAGGGAGTTCGGGAGTGTGAGTGGCGGAATCCTCGGCGGTGGTCTGCTTCTTCTTATGGCTTCCAGGCTTTGACGGGGACTTCTTCCGCTGCATCGGGTATGTCGTGTCCGAGCTTGTTTTCCTTTTACCTGCGGCCATATCGACCTCTCTTTCTCGTCAGAATGGAAGTGGGTTGTGCTGTTGCGGTGGCGCCGCCAGATCCCGCATAACATACTTGTTTGCCGGGAAGTTTTCTGGGCGAAGAATCGGGTGTAGGCCGCCGTGGCAGAAGATGTGGAGGCGGCTTCTCGCGCGGGTACATGCGACCAGGCACTGGCGACGCCAATTCTTGGACTGTCTGGCTTGCGCGGAATTCTGCGGCCCGACATCTGGCCAGTTCATCTCAGTGTGGTCCGGTAGTTTCGGAATGATAACCGTTTCGAATTCCATCCCTTTCGCAGACTTGAATGTTGTAATGAGGATGTTCTCGACTTGGGCGCGCGGCGTCTCGCCATAGTAGTAGATGGAGCATCGGCGCGGTGCCCCGTTGTGCTGGATGCTTCTGACGACGCCTGCCATGTGGTCAACATCGGCCTTGTTGGGGACGAGGATCGCAACAAGGCTGTCCTCCCCGAGTATGGCCTGATCCAAGATCTGAGCGACGCGTTGGCGGAAGTGGGCGTCGTCGTTGTATGTGTAGATACGTGGCTTGTCATCCTCCTCGCCTGGGTTGAAACCGCGCAAGATGTCCAGGATGGCGGGTTCGTTTGCTGATGGGACGTCCGGCGCAAAGCGACGGTGGAAGTCGTAGGCAACGCAGGATGTCCTGTAGATGTACTCCAGGGGGCAGTAACGGATCCCCCCGCCGATGTCATTGATCAGTGACCTCTCGATCTGGTCAACGTCCTGAACGCCTCTATCGTATACGGGTTGCGCACCGTCCCCGCCGACGGTGAACTTGGTGGCGAGATGTGGCAGAGATTGGAACCCCTTGATGTGAACATCCTGGCCTTCGTCGATGATGAGTTCGTCCAAGGGGGATGCGGCCAGTATTGGCTGCAGGCGCGCCAAGATGGCCGCAGCAGTGGGGAGGTTGGTGTTCCCATCAGCATAGAACCATTCGCCCCCGGTGAGCCGCGAATACCATCTGCAGAGTGTGTTGATGCTGGGATGATCGACACCCTCATGGCGGAGTGTGTCGGCGATTGCCTCGTTGAGCAAGCGCCCGAATGTGAGGAGTTGAATGCGCCGCGGGTTGGGGCGTAGGACTTGATGAATGAAACGATGGATGGAGACCGTGGTCTTGCCGCTTCCTGGACAGCCTGTGATTAGGATGTTCTTTTCCGGGAAGTCGTTCTCGATGGTTTCCAGCATTTGGAGACCGTTAGGCGATCGGCGAATGGTCTCCCTGTCTGGCAAGCGAAATCTCAGGCGTGGCATGGTAGTTCTCTCGACTTACAGAAACAGATTTCTGAAAGGTTCCAGGTTTGGCAGTTAGGGGTCATCAGGGTCACATCGTAACATCATACATTTGAACTGCATTTCTTCTGACTTAGCGTTGGGTTCACGTCCCCACACGCAACCCTTCCATCATCTGCCCACCGGTGGGGTATGGTTTCCGGATATGCTTCCCCAGAATCATAGGTCAAAGCTATATCGCAATCCGCAGCGGTCCGCAAGGAGTCATGTGGGGAGGATGAAGGGGAAGTGTTCAGTGTTCAGATTAGAAGAGTGTTCAGCGGGGGACGGGAGGGGTGGAGATGATGGAACGAAGATCCATCTATCTACCTACAGGGGACAACTCCGACCAAAATACTCCACGTAAAGATTCTTCAACTCAGGCTTCGACATAGGCAGATCGTTCTCGTGGTCAAGGTATTGCAGCAACTCGTCCACCTTGGCCGCTTCGATCCGTCTCTCTGTGACCATGACCTTGAGCAGTTTAACGACGCTCCAGGGTTCCACGTCAAAGGCCTTTGCAACCCGCACCATTCCCTTGTCATCTGTCACGACGGGGAAACCCCGCGCCAATCCAACGGCAAGCGCACGTATATCCTCGGGCGCAAGATCGAATCCGTTCTCCCGTGCATGTTGCTCCAGGTAGCTGAAGGCCGCTTCGACCTGCGTTGCCGGTTTGCCCATTGCGATGTAGCAATTCGCCGCTCGGTCCGCTCGATATTCGGGCCGGTTGACCCACTCGAACTTACTCCTCAGCCGGACGCTCGACAGGTACTCTTCGTCAAGTACCTTGAGCACGCGGAGAGCGTACGGCGGGGGCTCACCGAATGTTCCGGACAGGAGCGGATGAATCGTCCTCGCCAACCTGAAATAGGCGTTGCTGTCGAGGAGGATTACCCGTGGCGCCATCATTTCGTCAGTTCCCCCACCAGCGCTTTCGCGTCCGCCAGGGGTAACCCGAGGATGCGGTGGATATAGTGTTCCGCTCCGGATGTCTTACGACAGTACCGCGCCAATGCCTCAAAAAACGAACTTTCGAAAGCTTCGCGCCCGATCCGGACATAGTCTCCGGGATCGGGAACCGCTTTCCCCGCCAATGCCTCCACGATCGTCTTGTAGTCTTTTCCGAAGTTCTTGACGCCCGCCATGAAGGTGGTTGACAAACCGAGGTCGACCGACGCCCGGTCCGCGGCTTTCTCCCACGCCTCGACAGCCAACCGGATCGTGTATGGCGAAATCATATGCTCGCGCGCCTCATCGCGAATCCGCTCAATACGGTTTGCGACCGTTTGTTCGCGCACCAAGTCAGGCCATAGCCCTTCTACGTGGGTTTTAGGGTACAGGAAAGCCTGGGCGAACCCGTCGGCAAAATCTTCGCCATCCTCCCCGCCATAGGCCGGCGCCAGCGCATGCCCCAGCTCGTGCGCCATCCAGAACTTGAAGTCAATGGCGTTGCTGTCGAGGTTCAGGAATATCCAGAGCGTACGCGAGTCGGGTAGATAGACATTCAGTGCGTTCCCGTGCTGTTCTCGGGCACCCCATAGTACCGGTACTACGACGGCGTGGAGTTCGTTGAACTTGCCTATCAAATCGATGACCTTGACCACCTTCTTGCGCTCAAGCCCCATCTCCTTGCGCGTCAGGGCCGCCACCCGTTGAATGTAGGCATAGTCGTTGCAGGGGTCTTTCAGGATTGGGGGTTGCGTAAGATCCTGCTCCGGCAGGTAAGGCACCAACCGTTTCAGCAGTTCGCCCGTCTCTCGCGCATGGTCCAGATGCTCGTCGCGCGTCTTTCGATTGCCCTTCTTGCGGAAGGTCACGACTGGGACCGTCTCCGGCGCGGGCGGCGGTATGACAACCAGCTCGTCAAAACCAAGCCCCACAGCCATGCCGATGCGCACCAGCTTATCGGGCTGCGGAAAAGACTCTCCCCGGAACCAGTTCGACACCGCCTCCCGCGACACCCCCAGTTTCGCCGCCAGGGCCGACTGATTCATACCCGCCCGTATCAGGGCGTCTTCCAACCGGATCAGATTAAGGGATTTGTTCATGCGGCTGACTGTATTCTCTCCACACCGGACTGTCAAGTATTGTCAAGTAATGACCAGCCATTCGCATTTTGGCGGATAACTCAGTACCTATCGGGGACGCATCTTTACTTTTGACATTTATCAGCAACATTCACAGTGGAAAAACTCATGGACAGACAAGCATGGTACTCAACCCGCAAAACTGTGTGAGGTAATGTCGTCCGCCGTACAATCCGGGTCACGGCCTATCCGGTTGTAGTGGTAGGTTCCGCCGCCGGGACAACGTGGGGTCGTGTTACCCTTTATATATTGATTCACCGCGGTCGTGTTGACCTCGGCACCCTCCGGGATCCGGTGCGCCATGGCCCACTGTTCTTTGGCTGAATCGATTTGCCGCAGGTTACCGATACACGCGTTCTGTTCCGCGGTGTTTCTTGCACGGACAAACGACGGGACCACCACGGCCGCTACCAGCGCCAGGAACAGCAGTATTATCAAGGCCGGTTTGATGAGGGTTGCGAATCGTTCTGCCCAGCGAACCCGTTCCCCGGACGCCGGAGTTTCGTCAGGGTCATCATCCTGCGTTTTGCGCAGGCTGAACCACCAGCCGGCCACCAACAACAGGAATGCAACGATGATCGCACACCAACCCCATTCCAACGCGCCTTCCGGTAAAAGGGTCCTGGTACGCCTTGCAAGGCGTTCGATGGTTCGCAGCGCCGCTCCCGGCGTATGACCGGCTGAAAGCGCCACGATGCAACCCAGGGAACAGACGCCATGAACCCATCGCCTGTACTGCCAGGCAGCCAGGGCGTACAACACCGCCACGGCCAGCAGGGTCAGCCGAAACGGAGCGATCAGCACCGGCAACCGGCCCACCGGAAACACCAGGACCTTTGGCACCCAGAGCGACAACAGGATTGCCGCCATGCCGACCAGCAACACTGTCTTCGGTGATCGTGCCTCCCCGGGAAGCTTCCGCTCCCACCGCAGGTAAAAGAAACCGTACCCGACAATAACCGGCGACAAGGCGCAAACCTGGAAGGGCCGGTCAAACAAAGGGAAGGCGAGGAGCAGGTGGATGAACACGGAACACAGCGGGAAAAGCAGCAGGGCAGCCTTGATCCTCATCTGCGCGGATCCCGTCCTGTCGTATCCGGCTGCTGTCGGCGAATCCGACGCCACGGGCAACAGGCTTATGATTGCCGCGAACACCCACCAGGCGGCGTACAGTGCTACCGGCGGCAAGCCGCCGTCCGCGGAATACCGGTGCATCAGCAACCAGGCGAAGACGCCCGGCGTCAAAAACAGGAACGTAAGTGTTGCCGCCACCGAACCCAGCCATCGCCAGGTCCAGCGGAGTTTGAGGAAGTAGAGAATCAGGGCTGTCTTTGCCAGACCGAACAGGAGAATGAGGCCCGATACCATTCCGCCCATAACCGGGTCGGCTGCCACGGACTGCGCATTGAGATAGGCGCCGTCGACAAGGAAGAGAATCTCCACCAGCAGCAGTGTTTGCCAGTCCCGCAGGGCCGGTCGCGTGCGAAAGAGGAGGATGCCCAGGCCGATGAGCATGAACTCGTAGAGGTTGAGCGTGCCCAGTACCAGGAGAAGCCGGTCCAGGTGTTCCGGACTGGGATGCAGTGCGACCGTGACCAGGTAGCAGCCAAGCAGCATACAGCATGCACTCAACAGGTAGAACGGGTTCCAGCGGTTCAGTCGTTCGACGCGTCCCGACATCAACGGCTTCATTTTTACCCCCTCTTCACGTGGGCATCCGTTTCACATCGCAATGCTATCAATGTCACATCGCAACATCTACATTTGATCTGCATTTCGAATGACTTGGCGTTGGGTTCACGGCCTGATTTGCGACCTTTCCTTCATCCACCCACCGGTGGGTGTGGGACTTCAAGGGACAGACACCAAGCTCCAGTTAACGCGGGCTCCCCAAGGGCTACGCAGGACAAGCAACGGCGCCAACCCCGGAAGTTATTTCGCCTGTCCCCGACATCCGTCAGCCCGGTTCACCGCGGGCGTGGGCCCGTGCCGCCTGAAAGCGATTATTTATCAATCTTCGCTTCGCTCTTACAAGCCGCAGGCGATCCCTTAATGGCAGACGAAACCTTCTTCAGATCATCTTTTGTGACAAGATCTTTCTCGGCATTGTAAACACCATCCATGAGAAATTCCGGCGGCATATCCCTGGCGCTTGTGTAAGTGCCGGACTTTGTCCCGAACCGGATGATTCCCAATTTTCGCAACCAATCCATTAATGTCATGCTGTTACCTTATCATGGGATGTCAAGGGACAGACACCACGCTCCTCACCACGGAGCCGAGATTTAAAGGGACAGACACGAATGGCACTAAGATAAGGCCTGTTTAGGATGGTTTGTGGGATCGTTTTCTTGGCGAATTTGGGAGGGTGTGGAGGAT
>MHBQ01000159.1:31547-42539 GCA_001803315.1 Lentisphaerae bacterium RIFOXYC12_FULL_60_16 | reverse complement strand
GACAACCCTGTGTTGGACAAGCCGCGGGGCACGAGGCTATGGATTTTGCATCAGCGCGAAGGGTCCGCGGGAGGTGAGGTAGGCCAGCGAAGAAAGAGCGGGACCGGATTGGGGCGGCAGACAGGGCCTGGGATGGAAGATGAAGGCGGCCGGAGAAGGTCGCCTTTTGTGTTTTTCTGGAGCACGGGGCAGAGCTTCGCCGTCCCACGGAGATTCAGCGGGCTGGATGATGTCAGAGGTGTCAAGGCGGGGGTCATGGAGGAGGACCCCGTGCGCTGGTGTAACGAAGGGGAGCCAGGCGCTGCGCGATGATCATGGGCGCTCGACATTGGGGGCAGAGACATGGCGAGGGCTCGGGAGGTGGGGGTGGAATGGGGATGGGTTGCTTGAGTTTGAGGTAGAGTGCCGCACGCATGAGTCGAAGCGTGGACCGGCGGGCCGGATGATGCAGCCCGAAGTGGCGGACCTTGACGAAGCGACTGGGCAGGACATGCTGAAGGAAGCGGCGCAGGAACTCGAGGGGCGTCAGTGAGGCGACCCGGGATTGACCGTCTTCGCTCCGGCGATATCGAAAGCGGATGGCACGGGAGTCGGCAGCGAGGATGTGGCGGTTGGCCAGCGCCACGCGGTAGATGTAGCGGGAGAGATAAAGCAAGGCCTTCTCACCCCCTCCGACGGGTTTCACGTGGACGACCCAGTCACGCCTCCAGGTCTCCGGGGCGATCGTGGCAAAGACCGCGGGCAGCGTTTTCCGAAGCGCATCGCGGAATCGGGCGCGAAAGACAGCGGAAAGCGCGTGGACGGGGACCAGGAAGGAAGTGGAAGGTGTTTTCCATGACCCGTCCGGCATCTCCCCGCCCCCGGTGACTAGGAAGTGGATATGAGGGTGATACTCCAGCAGGCGGGTCCAGGTGTGCAGGACGCCGGAAACACCCGGCAAGGCACCGAACCACTGGGGATTGGCGCAGAGATCCAGAAGCGAGGATGAGGCGGTTTGAAAGAGAATGGCCAGCGCCTCGCGGGGATGGGCGCGAATGGGCCGGCGTAGCGCTGCGGGCACGGTAAATGTGCACAAGTGATAGGTTACCGGCAACAAGAGGGCCTGCTGCCGGTTCAGCCAGAGCTGGGCATCGTCGTGTCCGCAGGCCGGACAGTGCCGGTTCCCGCAGGAATGATAGGAGAAGCGATCTTCCCCACACGTCGGGCAATGCCACCGATGGCCGCCCAGGGCCGGAGTCCGGCATGCCGTGATTGCCTGCATGACGCGGAGTTGATCCAACGGCATGCGGTTCTCAAAGCGGGCGCGGTACTCGGCCCCGTGGCGGCGGAGGATCTCCGCCAGGGCGATCACGTTACAGGTCGCTCATCAATTGGGCGACCTGCCGGGTGGCGACCGAAGAACCCGGCTCGGTCATGTGGGTATAGACCGAGGTGGTCACCGGCGAGCGATGCCCCATCCATTCCTGGATCACGCGCAGGTTGATGCCGGCTTCCAGCAGATGCGTGGCCCAGCTATGGCGAAGCGTATGAACATGCGCCGCCTTCAGGATGCCCGCCTTGCGGCGGGCCAACTGGAAGGCCTTCTGGACGGCGCTGAGGGGAAGGTGGCGTTCGGCGGGCGAACCCTTGCGGTGACCGCAGCTCTGGGCGGGAAAGAGCCAGCGGGTGTTGCGGTGGCTCTTCCAGTACTCGCGCAGGAGCGGTAGGAGCGTGGGAGGCAGCGGCACTTGGCGGTCCGTACCGCCTTTGGCGGTGCGCAGGATCACCACGCCGCGGGCGCTGTCAATGTCCGTGGGCGCCAGCCGGCAAGCCTCGCCCAGACGCAGGCCACAGGCATAGATCAGCCGCAGACACGCCCGGAGACGCAGGGTGAGAACCTCGTTCAGGATCGAACGAACCTCCGTAGTAGACAGCACCACGGGCAGCTTCTTCTGACGCTTGGGCACGGGAACCCCGGTTAGGGAGAAGTCCCGCTTCAGCGTGATCTCGGTGAAGAACTTGATGCCGCACAAGGCGATGGTCACCGTCTGCCGGGCGAGCTTTCGCTCACACTTGAGATGAACGAAATACCGCCGAATCTCCTCGTCGGAAAGGGTGTCCGGCGACCGCCGGCAGTAACGGGCCAGCGCGGCGACGGAGCGGACATAGGAGGTCTGGGTTCGCACGGAGAAACCGCGCAGATCCATGTCCTCGAGCATGCGTTGGCGTAGCGGGGAAATGGGATGCCAGACCTTCCCGAACGTCACCTCAAACAGAAACCGGATGCCCGCGCCATGGTTGCCGAGCGTGGACTCCCCAACACCCCGCTGCTTGAGATATCTCAAGTAGGCTTGGGCTTCAGCCACGGAGATCTGCTCCACCGTGCGGTTTCCATAATGCCGGGCCAAATGCCTCACCGCCCGCCCGTAGATCTTCTGAGTCAGCGGACTGTACCCCCGCTGGACCATGTCCGCGTGCATCCGCGCTTCCAGCGAGGTTATCTTTTGCTGGTTTCGAACCCCGTTCTTGCTATCCTGCTTCTGCATGGATGATTCCTTTCGGTGGAGTCCGTCGACGAACACCATGTCCGCCACGGCCCCACCGTTAGGATCATCTTCGCATAGAATTCGAAATCGGAGGAATCCTGCCGGCCTTGCGCCGGCTTAGTTCAACATCAGCGGGGTCGTTACGCGGAGTACCGCGTCCGACACGCCGAAGCGTTCGGCACTAAGGAGACTAAATGAGCTCAGCAACGATCAAGTTGTTCCTGCCGCGTGGAGACGCGAAGAGTCTACGCACAGCTGAGATCTCCAACTGGACAGGAAAGGCAGTCGCCGCGCCCAGGACCGAGCTGGACGAGTTGCTTGCACGAGAGGAACTCGACAAGGCTGGCGTTTACATCCTGATTGGGAGTGATCCGCTGACTGGCGCCCCTCGCGCCTACATCGGCGAAGCCGAGGTCATCCGAGATCGACTCAAGCAGCACAAGACTAAGGAGTTCTGGGTCTCGGCCATCGTCTTCGTCAGCAAAGACGAAAACTTGACCAAAGCCCATGTGAGGTATCTGGAGAGTCGACTCTTGGCTGAGGCCGGGCAGATCAACCGATTTGCCCTTGAACAGAATCAAGCCGGCGGATCACGGCTTCCAGAGTCGGACCGCGAGGACATGGAAGTCTTTCTCGCGCGTATTCGCCAACTCCTCCCGGTGTTGGGTTCAGATATCCTCACTCCCATCACGCAACCCTCCGCGCCGCCCCAACCAGGTGGTGTGCTACTTTGCCGGATCAAGGGGGCAAAGGCACGCGGGCAGCGGACCGTCAATGGTTTCGTGGTTTTCAGTGGATCTACCGCTGTCCTTGAGGAACGCCCTTCCGCCGAGAACTACCCGACAGTGTTGGCCCAGCGGAAGCAACTGGTTGCAGATGGCGCACTCGTGGAACGAGATGGGTTTTTGGCCTTCACCAAGGATGCCGAGTTTTCAAGTCCATCTGCTGCCGCCGTCGTCGTGCATGGGGGGAACGCAAACGGCCTCACGGCCTGGAAGACCGAAGGCGGCAAGACGCTGAAGCAACTGGACGAACAGTCATAACCGTGGCTACCGTGTCAGGAATTGTGACGCAACGCGTTCCCTCCGGTTACCGAGAACACCAGGTGCAATTTCCGCGATTTTCTGCATATACTTTATTTGTATCTGATTTTGTCCTGAATCAGTGAATTGACCATGAAGCCAACACAAGGTAGTCTTCCGGCATGAGCACAACGGCAGAGAAGATCGTTACGGAGGCACTCTCCCTTTCCCCGCATGCGCGTGCGTTCGTGGCTGAGCGCCTGATAGAGAGCCTTGACGCCAGCCCCGGAGAGAATCTCTCTCCGGCGTGGCGCCACGAGGTTCAGAAGCGATGTCGGGAGATGGATGAGGGTGCGGTGGAGTTGCGCGAAGCTGCCGACGTGTTTGCCAAGGCATATGCGGCTCTCGCATGAAGCCCGTTCGTTTCCATCCCACCCAACCTTAACCCCATGACTTTCAAACCCACATGGCTGTTGGCGGGCGGCCCGGGATCCAGCCGGAAACACCTGGTTGAGTTGCTGGCAAGGGCATTGTCCGACAGCGGACTGGATTCCCCCGCGGTTGCCTACCTGGGTTCCGCCAGTGAAGACGATCCGGGATTCTTCCGGCGGATGGGCGATCTCCTGCAAGCCGCCGGGGCCGGGTCCGTCACGCTTGCACCAACCGTGGGCAAACGGGTTCGGATCGGAGCCACACAAACCCTGCTGAAAAACGCCGATGTCATTTTTGTCAGCGGCGGCGATGTCGAGGCCGGTATGGCCGTGCTGGAAAACCATGATCTCATCACGTTTCTGCACGGTTTGCATGCCGCCGGAAAAACGTTCATCGGATTGTCGGCCGGCAGCATCATGCTGGCCAAAGGCTGGGTCCGGTGGCGGGAGCATCAGGACAATTCCACCGCTGAACGGTTCCCCTGCCTCGGCATTGCCCCGGTTTATTGCGACACCCATGCCGAAGCCGACAACTGGGAGGAATTGCACGCCCTGCTGAAACTCCTGCCCGCCGGACAGACCGGCTACGGCATCCCGTCACCCTCCGCCCTGCGCGTCATCCCCGGCAAGCCGGTCGACTGCATCGGCCCCGGCATCGTCACCTTCACCCGTTCGCCGGACTAGTCGGCACATACTGTTTTACTTTAACCGCCATACCACGTAGCATTGAACCATGATACAGAAGGTTCTAAAAAAACGTGGATTAACGGAATCCACAACCCGTGACGATCTGGCCTTCTGGCTTTCCCGGTCTCCGGCAGAACGGGTCAACGCGGTTGAAATCTTGCGGCGGCAACATCATGGATGTACAGCCAGACTTCAAAGATCTGCTTGTGTTATTGAACGCACGCAAGGTTGAATACCTGCTCGTCGGTGGATATGCCCTGGCATTCCATGGCGCACCCAGGTTTACCGGAGACCTTGACGTTTTTGTACGCCCCGACCCCTTGAACGCAAAGCGTGTTATTGATGCCTTGGCCGACTTCGGATTTCGTTTCCCCAATCTCTCGGTGGCGGATTTCCAGAAACCAAACACCGTGGTACAGTTGGGTGTGCCCCCGGTACGAATTGACCTGATAACCTCCATATCCGGTGTCTCATGGGAAGCAGCTGAAGCATCCAAAGAGCCGGGGACGTTTGGCGATGTGCCCGTCTGTTACATCGGACGACAACAGTTTATCGCCAACAAACGGGCATCCGGACGCAAAAAAGACCTGGCGGACATCGAAGCCCTCGGTGAGTCCTGAATGCATCCCCGTAAACTTGCCAGATTGATTCATACGGCCTATCATGAGCTTATGAAACAAAGCCTCTCAACAACCGGTGAAGGAGACATGACATGAACCCCGGACAAACCATGATGATGATACTGGCGATCGGGATACCCCTGACTGCTGGGGCACAAACCTACACGATCGAGATCACCCCGGCCACCATCGACCAGCAGGAAGTGGGGATCGCGATCCAGACCACACCCAACGAACGGGAAATGAATTACCAGTTCACCTTCAGCAACAAGCTCCATCCCGTGCCTACCAACATCATCCTCTCGGTCATTGTCCAGAAAGCCGGTTCGACCATCATGGATTTCGGCGTACGCCCGGTATGGGAAGACGGCAAAGCCATCATGCGATTCGCGCTTCGCGAGGATTTCCTGGAGGATGCCAGGGCCCATATCACCTACTCGCGACCCAACGCAGCATCCGCGGATGGACGATATGCGGTCCGTTTCATAGCCCCCCTGGTAAAGTTCAAACCCGGTGCAGTACCCACCGGTGGTGACGAGACCCCTTTCGCCGTAGTCGATCCACCGGCCGAATAAGACGGACCCCACCCGCATGACCCGGTCCATGATCCTCCTGCTGGCAGTTGCCGGCCTGCTTGTCCCGGGAACCTTGACCACTAAATCCAGTGGAGCAGCATGGATGGCATGGACTCAGGCCGGGGCCACCCTGATCCTGGCCATCACCATGCTGGCAGCGTGCTTCCGGGCACGGTCATCCTGGATCCGGTTGGCCCATCTTTCCCTGGTCATCGCCATCCTCGGTATCGGCCTTGACCGGCTGACGCCCCGTTCGTTTCATACCATTCCCCTGTCCACTGAATTGCCGGACCATGCGGGCTGGGTCCCGGTACACCATTTTGAGCTGGGCATGAAAGCTTTCACCATAACCCGGTATCCTCCGGATTACGCCTGGTATCGCCCGTTCCAGACATCCGCCATCCCCTCCCGGGCAGGTCCACCGGCGGGCGAGAGCGTGGACTATGTACGCCGGGGGACACTTCGTCCGTCTGCCGATGGCGGAATCCGCGCAGGGACCGCCGGTCATCTGCCACCAGGCAGCCTGTACCATCCCGGGACTCCAGGCGAATGGGTTCACCAGGCGTTGCTGCCGGATGGAAGCCTGATCCAGTTACTCCCCCGGAAAGACCAGGATTATACCGCCACCCTCCTGGTCCACCGGGACAACCAGCCTCCGTCCACGCATACGCTCCGGGTCAACCAGCCGGTATCCGTTGACGGGGTCCGCCTGTACCTTCAGTCGTACGATCCTGAAACCGGACAAGCCATCACCCTGCTGGCCCACCGCACACCGGGACGCATCCCGGCCCTTACCGGACTCCTCGGGCTCATGATCGGAACCTGTGCCGCCATCTTGAAACGTCCGGGAGGTGGCCATGCTGCTTGAACGCCTGATCGCCGGACTGCTTCCGGTCGCCGCCGGCCTGCACCTGGCGGCGGCCATCGGGATGGCCATGAACCGGTTTCGTGCCGGCAACCGGTTATGGATCACCGGCTGGATACTCTCCGGATGCATCGTGCTGTTAAACGGCTTGCTCTGCCGTGAAATTCCCCTGGGAAACATGTACCATGTCCTGACCCTGCTTCCGGTGGTCTTGTATCCGCTCCACCGCATGGCCGAACGCATGACCGGTCACCGGCTATCCCCCATCGCCATGATCGTGGTTGCCGCCGTCCCGCTCATCGGCGCCTGCTTCATGAATCGTCACTGGCTCTGGCAACGCCCGCCGGTTTTGCAATCTGCCTGGTTCATTCCCCACGTCATGGCCTATGTCTCAGCGTATGCGTTGGCAGGGGCAGCCTTCGGCACCTGGTTGTCGGCGGTGGTTCAGCGCCTGCGGGGACTCGATCCGACCCAACTCGACAAAACCGCAACCGCTACGCTCCGGCTCATGTTCCCCTTCATGACGGCGGGATTATGTACCGGCGCAATCTGGGCCGATACCGCCTGGGGCACCTTCTGGTCGTGGGATCCCAAGGAGACCTGGTCATTGATCACCTGGCTGCTGTATGCCGCCTGCCTGCACGCACCGTCCACACCACGGGGTCTTGCCGCGGGCCGCCGGTTGCACGCGCTGGCATTCGGCGCCCTGCTGGTAACGTTCCTGCTGGTCAACCTGCTGCCGCGCCTGGCCAGCCCGCTCCACGGGTATGCAGCCACCTCACCGGCTCGCGTGGACGCTCGCCCTCCATGGTGCAACAACCCCCCGGCACATATTTGATCGATGGGTGAGCGTCCACGCGAGCCGGGACCATGAACCGGCACAACCCGGTCAATACGCCAGCACCACCATCTGATGGCAGGTGAAGGTGTCGACCATCAACTCGATTCCATCGCCCGTGCGCTCAAACGCCACCGGTTTACCCTGGGGTTCCAGGGTGACCGTCCGGGGGACCCGTCCCCCCGGCAAACGAATCAGAACCCGCGTGTCACGGACCGGCGTCAGATCCTCGATCACCTCGACATCCCGTCCATGAAACACCTGGTCACCATCCCGCAGTTCCACCGCACCGCCACGCCGGATCGGTGAGGCGGACAGCAGGTGCAGGATCCAGCGCTTCTCAGGCGCCTGGCGGGTCAAGGTCAAACGTGCCGTGGACGGCAGGCTGGTTTCGACCATCGGGTCCCCCAACAAACGTCGAATGGCATTGGTGACGTAATGCCGGTACGGCACCGCACCCCACCCCCGGTACATCGAAAACACCGGATGGGCGAGGTACAGGATCCTCCCCTGCTGGACACCGCAGGCGTATGGCGATGCCTGGGTCCGGTTGGGTGTATGCTGGTGACTGCAAAAGTGATCATACCGCCGGTTGAAATACGGGTCGTATACCGGCCCAAGGGACTGCCCGGTGGTCACCCGCAACCGCCGGCTGGGCAGATACATCACCAGCGGCGTCTTCAGGAACTCCGGACGAACCCCCGGAACCGGCAATACGTAATCCGGACTGAATGGGCTCACCCCTTCCAGTTTTCCGCCCAGCGGGAATACGGGCTTTCCGTTTTCATCGAGGCCGGAATCCCCCGTCAGCAGGATCCGTCCGCCGGCTTTCCAGTACCGGATCAACTTGTCGCGCAGGGCGCCTTTGGGCAGTCGAATCGTGTCCGGCAGGATCAGCAGGCGGTAGGGACTGAAATCCATGCCGGCATCCAGCACATCGAACAGGAACTGCCCTTCCAGCAGGATGCGGCAGGCGCCGGTATCCGGATGATCGTCGCGCGCCCCCCCGGGATGCAGGCTGGCGGCCGACAAGACCCCGATCTCGGCCACGTTGACGGCACGGTCACACCAAGGCTCCTTCTGCTCCACTTCGGCGTAAGCCGCACCGATCAGATCATACGTGCTGGCGTCCAGTTTCCCGCCGGGATGCAATTGGTCACCCACACTGCACTTGCTCCCATATGCCAGCATGGCCGCGCATTCATAGCGCAGGGCATGGGGATGCTTGAAGCCGCCGAACTCACCCCACGTCATATGGAACTTGCCTGTCATCCCCAGGAAATCCAGCTTGAGACCCCGCGCATAGCCGGCCGACAGGGGAAAATGATCGTAACCCCACCCACCGGTGGGCAGGCTTTCCAATTCGAGGTGTGAAAAATATTTCAGGATATCCCGCGATCCGCGCGTGATATGGCCGGAATTATGAAACACCGGCTTTTTCGCATCCACCACACGGCAGGCCGCCGTGGTGGTCCGGTAGTAACGTTCGAGCGCGATCTGAGCACAGGCTCGGCGATCCGCCTCGATCAGGGGATCGAGTCCCTGTTTACGCATGACCGCCAGGCACCACTTGCAGCAACACTGCCCCTGGCTGATGATGTCGAGGAAGAACCCGTCGCCATCCTTGAACAGTCGGGCAACCTCCTCGATCTGCCGGCAGAGGTAATCGAGGTAGGGGCTGTTAAAGCACATCTTGTGGAACCCCGCCTGAAGGATCTCCCGCGTCCATCCCTGGTACTGCCCGTTGGCGCCCACCTCGCGCCATTCCGGATGCTCGACGCTGGCCACGTTGTCCACGCCCGCCGACAGGTAAATCGGCACGTTGACGTCGATCGCCTTGCAGGCGTCCAGCTGTTTGCGCAGCAGGTTGAACGACAGGTGCGGATGCATCTTTCCCACCTTGGTGGGATGGTAGCTCCACCCGTGATGGCACTTCGAAAAGGTGGTAATCGAATCCACGTGCCCGGCCTTCAGGGTCCGCTGGTATTCCCGCTGGTTGAAATCCTTGCCGATCCCCGGAATCTCCGGCGATGTGTGATAATCCAGATGCACCTGCCGATACCGTAAGCGATACATGGGTCACTCCCTTGATCCATTGAATGATCGGACCGGCGGCATCGTATACACCGGATCGCAGGAATCAAGCCGGTTTGCATTGCGCCTATGCCACCAGACGCGATATCATAAGTGAATGAGTTGGCAGACATACCGTATTGCGACCGTCCGCGGAATCCCGCTGGAACTGCACCTGTCCCTGGTGATTGCCGCCCTGTGGCTGATCAGCCAGTTCGGCTGGATCACCGGCCTGTTCATCCAGCTCTGCCTGCTGGTCAGCATCGCCCTGCATGAACTGGGACATTCCCTGGTGGGGATGCGCCTGGGTTGCAGGGTGCGACGGATCGTACTGACCTTTATCGGCGGCGCCGCCCAGATGGAACATATTCCGTCCCGACCGCTGGGAGAATTCCTGATGGCAGCAGCCGGGCCTGCTGTCAGCCTCCTGCTGGGATTGACCGGACTCCTGGGCGGAGCCTATTTCCCCCGGCTGGAGTTGCCCGATTCGAAGTTCAACCCATTCATGATCCTGGGTGTGTTGAATATTGGACTGCTCCTTTTCAACCTGTTACCCGCGTTTCCCATGGATGGCGGCCGGATCCTGCGCGCCGTTCTCACCCCCCGGTTCGGCCGGTTGCAGGCAACCATATTCGCTGCCCGGCTGGGCCGTATCCTCGCCGTTCTCATGGGGATACGGGCGTTCTTCCCGTTCAACCTCTTCCTTCTGGCCATTGCCTTTTTCGTGTTCACCGCCGCCGGCCAGGAGGAATTGGCGGTCCGGATACAGGAAGCCACCCGGCAGGGCCATCCCTTTGCACCCTTGTTCAACCTGTTCACAACACCCGAACCACCCGTCGCCCCCGACCAGGTGGAGGTCAGCCCCCCACCCTTCCGCCGGGGCCGACGGGAACGGGTTGATCTGGAAGTGGACGATTCCCCGCCGTAATACCCGCCCCTCCAACAAAAGGGCTTTTGTTCCACACCGTAACGGATTATTATGACGGCCGGATTGGGGCAGCATGGCGCCCCCTTCCACCGGGAGACAGGCATGAAACAAATCGTGGCCATCGATGACGAACCCATCATGTTGCGGTGCCTCGAAAAGGCGCTGGAACATGAAGGCTACAAACTTTTCGTTACCAGCGAACCCGATGAGGGAATCGAGTTTGTCCGCGCCCATGACGACATTCGCCTGCTGATGCTCGACATCAAGATGCCCAAGAAAAGCGGGTTCCAGATCTACACCGAAGTGCGTGCCTTCCGTAAACTGCCCGTCCTGTTCGCAACCGCCTACCCAAAATCGTTTAACGCCCATTCGGACGAGATCGTGGACATGTGGCAAAAGGAATTTTCCGACGGGACCACCGACATCAT
>MHBQ01000159.1:14243-31512 GCA_001803315.1 Lentisphaerae bacterium RIFOXYC12_FULL_60_16 | reverse complement strand
AGGTGGAAGGTCTGATCGGAAAGGCACAGGATTGATCCGATGGCCGGCCCCATCGACCTGGAAGTAAACCGGCAGGTGCGGAAAATCCTGATCCGCCACTGGATTGATCTGGGGCGTGTACTCTTCCGCAGTGTCCAGGGGTCCGTCACAGTGCGCGGCACCCTGGAACGTATCGCCGGCGTAAGCGAACCCTTGACCCCCACCATCGTCGCCACTATCTTCTTCGAACTCAAGCGGGCCCCGGACGTCAGGCGACTGACCGTGGACCTGACAAACTGGAAGGAAGAGGCCGGCAATTGGAAACGGGTGGAAGCATCGGACATCACGCCGGCAGCGCCACCGTCGACAGGCGTTGGAGGCACATACCGGATCGCTGACAGCACCCCCTGACGTTCCGGCCCCCACATCATGAAACCTGACGTACTGACACGCTGGACCTGTGAACAATCCGCCGAGCTCTACGGGATCCGCAACTGGGGCGCCCGTTATTTTGACGTCTCGACGGATGGCCATATCCTGGTCAAACCCTTCGGCCCGGGCTCACCGGTGCGGGTGGACCTGCTGAAGATCGTGCAGGATCTCCAGCGCCGGGACTGCAACCCCCCCATCGTCCTCCGGTTCGCCGACATCCTGGCATCCCAGCTCCAGTTGATCTACGACAGCTTTAACCTGGCCATCCAATCCGCCGGCTACCAGGGCATCTACCGGGGTGTCTACCCCGTGAAGGTCAACCAGAAACAAATGCTGATCGACGACATCATCGAGTACGGCGCCCCCTATGGGCACGGACTCGAGGCCGGCAGCAAGGCGGAACTCATCGCCGCCGTGGCGAGCATGCGCAACCCGGATGCGTTCATCGTCTGCAACGGCTACAAGGATGAGGAATTCCTCGGCCTGGCGCTCCAATCCCTGAAAATGGGGCTCAAGACCTACATCGTCATGGAAATGCCGTCTGAACTCGGCCTCATCCTGGCCCTGTCCAAATCCATGGGCGTACGACCCCTCCTCGGGATACGGACCAAGTTGTCCAGCCGTTCCGGCGGCCACTGGGACGGATCCGGCGGCGACCGGAGCAAGTTCGGCATGGATTCCAACCAGATCACGGAAATGGTTGACCAGCTCCGTCAGGCCGACATGCTCGACTGCCTCCAGTTGCTGCATTACCATCTCGGCAGCCAGATCCCCGACATCCGCCGGGTGCGTACGGCCCTGCAGGAAGCCTGCCAGTTCTATATCGGCCTCGTACGCGAAGGGGCCCCCATGGGCATCCTGAACATCGGCGGCGGACTGGCCGTGGATTACGACGGATCCCACACGAATTTCGCCAGCAGCCGCAACTATACCGTCAACGAGTATGCCGCCGATGTGGTGGAAGTGATCATGAACTCGCTGAATGGGACCGGCATACGGCATCCCACCATCCTCAGCGAATCCGGTCGCGCCACCGTGGCCCACCACTCCGTCCTGATTTTCAACGTGCTTCATGTCCGCCGGTTCGAACCCCACCACCTGCCGGACCCCCTCCCCGAGCCGCAGAACGAGATGTTGCGCAACCTGCTCACCGTGCTCCAGACACTCAGCCCGCGCAATGCCCAGGAAGCCTATCATGACGCCGTCTTCTACCGTGATGAGCTCCGGTCCGCGTTCATCCAGGGCCGCGCCTCCCTGCGCGAACGCGCCCTGGCAGAGAATCTCTTCTGGCAGATCGTCCGGCAGATCGCCGATTCATTTGAAATCAACAAGTACGTGCCCGACGAACTGGAAAACCTCGACCGCGCCATCGCGGATGTCTACTACGGGAACTTCAGCTTGTTCCAATCCATCCCCGACTCATGGGCCGTCGACCAGCTCTTCCCGGTCGTTCCCCTCCACCGCCTGGATGAACATCCGACCCGCGAGGCGGTCATCGCGGACATCACCTGCGATTCAGACGGCAAGATCGACACGTTCATCGACCTGCGCGATGTCCGGCACACCCTGCCCCTGCATGAACTCAATGGCAACGAATATTACCTCGGTGTCTTCATGGTGGGAGCCTACCAGGAAACCCTGGGGGACATGCACAACCTGTTCGGCACCACCAATGTGGTCCATATCCGGGTTCAACCCGACGGCACCCTGAAGTATGTCCGTGAAGTGCCGGGCGAGAGCGTCGAGCAGGTACTCTCCTACGTGGAGTTCAACCCTGACACCCTGATGAAGCACATCACCCAGAAGGCGGACGACGCCCTCCGGAGCGGCCGCATTACCGCCATGGATCGCGAACGGATCATGGAAGCCTACAGCGCCGGCATGACCGGCTACACCTACTTCGAGAAGTAATGACCGCCCCCTTTTTCCTCGACATCGATCCCCGCATCGCAGCCGACCCCGATGCGCCCTATTGTGTCCTGCCCCTGCCCTATGAACGCACCGTGTCCTACGGCGGCGGCACCGGACAGGGCCCTGCCGCCATCCTGCGCGCCAGCCACGAGGTGGAAGACTTCGACGAGCGGTTGAAACGCCCCCTGGACGTTGCCGTTCAAACCCTGCCACCCGTCCCCTTCGAAGGATCCTCCGAACCGGAGGCCATGGCCGCCATCGAACAGGTCGCGGCCCGGGAAATGAAACGTCAGCGATTCGTGCTGGCGCTCGGCGGTGAACATGCCGTCACCCCGCCGCTGGTCAAGGCGGCCTGCAAGGCCTTCGGGGTGAAAACCGTTCTGCAACTGGATGCCCACGCCGATTTGCGCGACGCCTATGGCGGCTCACCCAATTCCCACGCCTGCGCGATGCGACGATGCCGCGACCTCGGCGTGAACACCGTGCACGTCGGTATCCGGAGCTGTTCCGCCGCCGAATACCGGGAATGGATCGAACCGGGACGCACCACGGTTTTCTGGGCCGCTGACATCCACACAGACACCGGGTCCGCCTGGATTGATGCCGTCAGCGCCGTCTTAACCGGTCCGGTTTATTGCTCCATTGACATCGATGTTTTTGACCCGTCCCTCGTGCCGGGAACCGGCACCCCGGATCCCGGCGGTTTGACCTGGCAACAGGTCACCCGGCTGATCCGCACCGTGGTCCGCCGGCATAACGTCGTTGCGGCGGATATCGTCGAGGTCGCGCCTATCGCCGGATCTCAAGTCAGTGAGTTTGTGGCCGCCCGCCTGGGGGCCCGCCTCCTGATGGAACACCTTCACCGGACGGATTGAACCGGCCGGTTCCGGTCATTTGCCGGCACGATACCGTTCCAACAAGGCCGCCGTGGACCCGTCATGCGCATCGAGGGAACGCGCCGGATCACGGATTTCCTCCAGGATTCGACCCGCCAACACCTTGCCAAGCTCCACCCCCCACTGGTCGAAGGAGAAGACATTCCAGATCACCCCCTGCACGAACACCTTGTGCTCATACAGGGCCACCAGTCGTCCCAGCGTGGCCGGATCGAGGCAATCCGCCAGCAGCGTATTGGTCGGATGATTCCCGTCAAACACCTTGTGGGGAACCAGGGCCCGCTTCACCCCTTCCGCCACCACCGCCGTGCGCGGCTTGCCGAAAGCCAGGGCTTCGGTCTGCGCCAGGAAATTGGCCATGAGCTTGTCGTGATGGTCCCCCACCGTTTCCGGCAGGCGGCAGAACCCGATGAAATCCGCCGGGATCATCTTGCTGCCCTGGTGAATGAGCTGGTAGAAGGCATGCTGGCCGTTGGTTCCCGGCTCGCCCCACACCACCGGTCCGGTCTGCCATCCCACGTGCCGGCCGGCACGGTCCACCGACTTCCCGTTACTTTCCATGTCCAGCTGCTGGAGATGTGCCGCAAACCGGGCCAGCGCCTGGCTGTAAGGCAACACGGCCGTGGTCTCGGCTTTAAAGAAATTGTTATACCAGACTCCCAGCAACCCCAGGATCACCGGCAGGTTCCGTTGCACCGGGGTCTCAAGAAAATGACGGTCCATGGCATGGAACCCGTCCAGCATCTCGCCGAACCGCTCCGGCCCGATGGCCACCATCACCGGCAACCCGATCGCCGAACACAGGGAGTACCGGCCGCCCACCCAATCCCAGAAACCGAACCTGTTGGCCGGATCGATCCCGAACTTGCGGACCGCATCCGTATTGGTTGAAACCGCAACGAAATGCCGGGCCACGGCGGTTTCATCACGCAACGCCTGTAACAGCCACCGGCGCGCCGTCTCCGCGTTGGTCATGGTCTCCTGCGTGGTGAAGGTCTTGGACGCCACGATGAACAGGGTCTCCGCCGGATCCAGGCCCCGGGTCTGCTCCAGGAAATGCGTGCCATCGACATTGGACACGAACCGGACACTCAACGCCGGATCAGCATATCCCTGCAGGGCCTGGCAGGCCATCGCCGGACCAAGGTCGGACCCTCCGATACCGATGTTGATCACATTCCGAATCCGCCGGCCGGTATGACCCTTCCATTCACCGGTCCGGATCCGACGGGCAAACGCGCCCATCCGGTCCAGCACCTCCCGCACGGCCGGCATCACATCCTGCCCGTCAACCATCACCGGCCGGTTCGACCGGTTGCGCAACGCCGTGTGCAACACGGCCCGGTTCTCGGTCTCGTTGATCCGATCCCCCGCCATCATCCGACCGGCCGATTCAATCACCCCGCAGGCCTCCGCCAACCGGAACAGGAGTTGCATCGTCTCGTCCGTCACAAGGTTCTTTGAATAATCCAAGTAGAGTCCCGGGCTGTCGACGACCAGCCGTCGGCCACGGCCCGGATCCTCCGCAAACAGATCCCGCAAGGTTCGCCGCTTCATCACACGGTAGTGGGCCTGCAGGGCTTTCCATTCGGGCCGGGACGTCAAACGGGGTGAACAGCTGCGCTTGGTCATGATGGAACCCTCCGGATTTCAAACGGTCGATCGGTTTTAATGTAACAGGCACCCGGACCGATTCCCAGCATTTCTACACCGGGCCCCGGCATCCGCCACTCCAACCCCGTGTTCGCCTGCTTGCCCTTGGCGATAAAGTTGATACAGTCCGGTGATACAAACATCATACCGGGAGGCATCCATTTTATGAAACCATCAGTAGCACCCTCACCCGTCTATGACGTTCACCCCTATTTGCGCCGACGCTGGGCGGCGGTGGGACGCCAACTTGCCTTCACAGCCAGGACCCGGCCTGCTTGGAAAAGGTGGCGCACCGCCCTCCGGTCCCGGTTAAAGGATCTGACCGGCTATAACACCATGCAGAAAGCTCCGCTGCGTCCCCGCATACTGGCGGAGGAAAGCTTTCCGGATTACCGCCGTCAGCAGGTGGCCATCCAGACTGAACCCGGGGTCTGGATGCCGATGTATGTGCTGATCCCGACAAAGGGGAAAGGCCCCTTTCCGGTCGTATTGGCTCCGCACGGCCATTGCAGCGGCGGCAAATTGGCCGTGGTGGGCAGCCGGCTCAACCCGGATTTGGCCGCGACGATCGACCAGCACAACTACGATTACGGCGTCCAGTTTGTCCGGGCGGGATGCATCGTATTTTGCCCCGATGCACGGGGATTCGGTGAACGGCAGGAGAAGGCTGCCCGGGCCTCCATCATGAATTCCTCCTGCCTTTGGATCAACAACATGGCCTTTCCGCTCGGTCAAACCGTGGCCGGCATGTGGGCGTGGGACCTGCACCGGCTGATTGATTATGCTGAAACCCGTCCCGACTGCCGGGCCGATAAGTTGGGATGCGCCGGGCTTTCTGGCGGCGGCCTGCAAACCCTCTGGGCTTCGGCACTCGATGACCGTATCCGGTGCGCCGTGATCAGCGGATACTTCTACGGGTACCGGGAATCCCTGCTCGACCTGCACCAGAACTGTTCCTGCAACTATGTTCCCCATCTCTACGAATACGCGGATATGGGTGATATCGGCGCGCTGATTGCACCCCGGCCCCTCCTGATCGAAACCGGGACGCGGGACCCGTTGAACGGTTCAAGCGGCCTGCCCAATGTCAAGAGCCAGGTCCGGATAACCCGCCGGGCTTACCGGCTCCTGGGAACCGCCGATGCCCTGGTTCATGATATATTCGAAGGGGAACACCGCTGGCATGGCACCATCGCCATTCCATGGATGCAGGCCCAACTGACCGGACACTCATGCCGATCTTCCGACTGAACCGAACCCTGGTTTTCCCTCCACCCGACATGGCTGAACCCGATGGCCTGCTGGCCGTCGGAGGAACACTCAGCACGGACCGACTCCTGCTGGCCTACCGTTCCGGCATCTTCCCGTGGTATGACGACCAAAGCCCCATCCTCTGGTGGTCACCCGATCCCCGGTTTGTACTACTCCCGACTGAATTTCATGTCAGCCACAGCCTGAGGCGGATGCTCAAGTCGGGCCGGTTCGAGGTCACCATCGATCGGGATTTCAAATCGGTTATCCATCACTGCCGGACCCGGCCACGGCCCGGGCAGGACGGAACCTGGATCACCGCCGCCATGGAACAGGCATACCAGCGCCTGCATGCGGCCGGCCACGCCCACTCCGTGGAAACCTGGCATGAAGGCCGTCTTGCCGGCGGCCTTTACGGGGTTACCGTCGGCCGGTGCTTTTGCGGGGAATCCATGTTCACACTGGAACCGGATGCCGGCAAGGTGGCCCTTGCCCGACTGGTCGAGGTTATGCTTCAACGTGAAGGCACCCTGATTGATTGCCAGGTTCCGACCGACCATTTCCGCCGGATGGGCGCCCGCGACATGCCCCGCACGGAATTCCTGACCCTTCTTCAGCAGGCGGTTGGCGGCCCGCCATGCTTCCCGTGAACACTCCCTGGCCACCCTATTTCAGGCTGTCGAGGAAACCGGACGGAATCCGGGCCGCGAACACCTGCGGGATGCCACTGGGGTCGGCATTGTAGATCACATACCGGCTGTCCGCGGTCAGGTACGGATGCGTATGGGTACACTGGTTCCCCCCACTGGTCCCCTCGGTATCCTCCACCAGAGTCCGGTACTTGCCGGATTCCAGGTTGCCGATCACCAGCGCGACCGGCTTGAACCGGCCGTTCTCAAACATCCCTTTACCCGTATGCGAATCCGCCACGAAATACCGGCCGCACCGCGACACACATACATGGTTGAATTTATGTTCCGGCGCTTCGAACAAGGTTGGCTTCCGGTCCCCGGGCCGGGCCGTGAACACATTGCCGCGGGGATGCAGCGGATCATGCCGCCAGTCCCGGTCCGTATGCATGACCCAGCCCGCCGAAAACAGGACCCGCCCCGTATCGGCCACGAAACATTCATGCCCGGTGATACCACGGGTGACCGGTGGCCCGGCCGGCACATACCGCTGATGTCTGCCGTCCTGATCAATGACAAACAGCTTGCATCCCGCCGTCTGGTACTGCTCCGTCGAACCATCCCGTTTCAGCCGGACACCGACATTGTTCTGTATGAGAATCTGTTTTCCATGAACGGGATTGTACTGGAGATGCGGATTGCAGATTTCCGGATGTTCGAAGATCACTTCCCGCACCTGCTGCTTCAGGTCCAGGCGGATGATCTGGAACACCGGGGCCCCCCGCCCCTTCAACCGGGGCGTCATGCCGATCACATACCGCTGGTCCGGCGAGACCGAACCGCCCGGCAGGGGCGCCGAAGGATCCTCCTCACGGTAGATTTCCTTTTGTTTCAGGGTCATGAGGGATAATTGCATCAGCCGCCGTTCGGGTGTCCAGAAATACACCAACCCGCTCCAGGCCGCGTTGAACACACCACGGACCCCGTGGGCCTTCCGGACCACCATCGTGATCCGCAGGGCATCCAGTTCATGGACGAGGAGGGACCCCTCCTCGTCCCAGCAGAAATCATGGCTGCGTGCGATGATGATCCGCTTTCCGTCAGGCGATGTGTAGGGTTGTTCCCCATAAATGTTGTTGCTGATGGCGACCGCACTCGTCAGCTGGATGATGCGCGCTCCGCTGGCAGGATCGTCCCGACGGTCCGCTGATTCCTGTCCCCATTTGATTGGCATGATGGTCACACTCCTTTGATAATTCATGACACCATAATAGGTTAAGGGTTGTTTCCGCAACGGCATTCCACTACAATGATGTTATGGGAATCGTTGCTTTACGCCGTGTTTGTTTCCGGTGTTTTCCGCCATGGGCAGTCGGTCTTCTGGTCTTTATATTCTCCGCTTCGCGCGTTTCCGGCGTGGAGAACCGCACCATTGCCGCCGGCAGTTGGCATTCCACCTCCACCTGGAGTGAAGGGTATGTTCCCGTGGCCGGACAACCGGTCCTGGTTCGTCATGCCCTGACGCTCACCAATGCCACGGTTCATATCGGCAGTTGCGTGGTCAGTAATTCCCGGATCAATTTTACCGGTTGGTCCACCAAACTGTGGGTTCAAACCAATCTCACCCTCATCAACAGCGGGAAACTTGGTCTGCCGGGCCCCTTCACGACCAGCGGCACCTCCAACCGCATCTGGGTGGTCTGCAGCAACCTGACGTTGATGTCAGGCACTGAAATAATCGCTACCACAGGGGGGTACCAGCGTGCCTACGGTCCGGGCGCCGGCACCGGCGCGTCGCACGGAAACCAACGCCCCGGTTATGCCTTTGGAGCGGCCTACGGGTCCCTGGAAGCCCCCACGCAACCTGGAAGCGGTGGTGCGCAAGCCACCAGTGGACGTGGCGGCGGCGCCGTACGGATCGAGGCATCGGGCACCGTGACCGTCCATGGCGCCATCCGGGCCAACGGCGGGGGACGCACCGGCATTCATGATCACGGCGGATCCGGCGGCTCCATTTACCTGACCTGCAACCGCTTCGACGGCAGCAACAGCGGCCGATTGGAGGCCAACGGGGAAGCAACCACCCACGGCGGTTACAGCGGCGGAGGAGGTCGCATTGCCGTTATCTACAATCCGTCAGTTCAGGCCGGCTACAATCCCGATGTCAGATTCCAGGCACGGGCAGGATCCGCCTCAACTACTTACAACCCTTTCCGCCAGGAGAACTGGCATGGAACGGTGTATTTTCCCGATACCACGTTCCTCTCGCAGAACATCGGGAGCGGTCAGTTTACCTACTTGTATTTTCATGCCAACAACTTCACCAACTGGACCGTTTCCAACCTGGTCATCAGCAATTCGACCATCGGGTTCGGAACCAATGGATTTCACCTGAAAGTACTGGGCAACTGTACCCTCGGAGATAATGGCACGCTCGATATCCCCGCTGGAGGCCGTCTCGATGTCGGAGGCAACCTCGATTTCACGTTCCGGAGCAAACTGTATCTTCGTTCCGGAATTACCAACGGAACCGGGCAGGACTATGGTTGCCGGTTAAGCGTCACCGGCGACGTCACCATCGGCCGGGAGTCATGGCTTTACCCCTGGTCCCATGGAACCGACGGGGGATCTCCCTTGATCCGCTTACGTCACCTGACCATTGAGTCGGATGGCGGAATCGATGCCAAAGGCATCGGTTATTTCCCTGGCAAGGGTCCCGGCAAGGGGTCCCAGTATTATGGCGGCGGTGGACACGGCGGCAAGGGCGGAGGACCCGCCGGCGGCCCGGTAAATGGCGTGACCAACGCACCCATCCGCCCCGGCAGCGGAGGCGGGAACAGCACCATCAGTGGAGAAGGCGGCGGACTGATCCGTATCGAATCGCGTGGCACCATAACCGCCCATGGGACCATTCGGGCAGACGGGAATAATGGTCCGGACGTGCATGGTGCTGGGGCTGCTGGTGGCTCGGTCTTTATCCAATGCCGCACGTTCGAAGGCGATACCAACGGTCAACTCCGCGTACGCGGGGGTAACGGCAGTTATTCCGGAACAGGGGGCGGCGGAGGCCGGATCGCCGTCTGGCATGGATCCCCCATTCCTGCCAGCCTGCAAGCGGCCGTCATTTCCAATCTGCCGATTCCCTACCTCGTTTACACCAACAGCGTATCCAATTATCTCGGGACGGTCACCTACATCGGCGGAACCCCCGGTCACCAGACCACCTACGGGGGCAACACTGGTACGGTGCGGTTCATTTACTACAACCCGCCCCAACAAGCCCCGGTCATCAGCAACTCAACCCCCACCAACGTCCAATCCACCACCGCATATTTCAACGGGTTCCTCCAGACCACCGGCTGGCAGGCCGCCGCCGTATCCGTCTACTGGGGCGATACCGATGGCGGCGCCCCAACCTCCGGACTGTGGCAGTTCACCAACACCTGGCCGGCGGGAACCTGGACCAGTGGATCGTATCCCACCTATCAGGCCTCCGGCCTGACAGCCAACCGCCTGTATTATTACCGGTTTTACGCTACCAACAGCTACGGCCCAACCTGGGCGCCGGCCAGCCAACCGGTTCTCACCGGCGACGTCTGGGTCGAAACGCCCGATCCGGCAGCCGACGAGAACGGCCCGGACAACGGCACGTTCCGGATCCGCCGTGCCGTCGCCACCACCAACGTATCCATCCGGATTGATTACGCGATACTGGGCACGGCCACGCTCAACACCGACTACACCTTGAACCCGGAAGGCACCAGTGTACTGCTCCCTGAAAGTGTATCCGAAACCAATATCGTGGTGTTACCTGTCTGGGATGGCCTGTCCGAAGGCAATGAGACTGTCGTGCTCCGGATAGAGAACGGCGGGTACATCAAAGCCGCTCCGGTATCCAACACCGTCACCATCGCCGATGCGGTGATTGTCCCCGGCAACAACAACACCATCGCCGCCGGGAATTGGACCAACCCGGCCATCTGGAGCCTGTCCCGCCCGCCCGCACAGGGCGACCAACTGCTGATCCGCCATGCGGTGACGTTGACCAATTCAACCGTCCCGCTGACTTCCTGCATCGTATCCAACGGCGCCACGTTGACCCTGCGCCGCTGGAACACCGCGTTGCAGGCCACCAACATCACCATCCGCAGCACCGGCAAGATCACCACCGGCACGACCTTTACCGAACGTGACATGTCCAACCGCGTCTATTTGGTCTGTAGCAATCTGACCGTTGAATCCGGCGGCCTGATCGATCAGACCCAATGCGGCTATGCCGGGGAGAACGGGCCGGGACGCGGTACCGGACCCTCGCATGGAGGCCCCGGAGGCGGTTACACCTATGGACCCGTCTACGGATCGTTGACTGCACCCGAAACGCCCGGCAGTGGAGGGAACGTCAAGATCAACGGCCCCACACCGGGCCAGGGCGGAGGGGTCGTCCGTATCCAGGCATCCGGAATCGTCACCATTCACGGCACGATCCGCGCCAACGGGGCGGGCAGACCCGGCGGATCCCATGACAACGGAGGCGCCGGAGGCGCCATCTATATCACCTGTTCGCGCCTGGCCGGTTCAGCCACCGGCCTGATCCAGGCCAATGGCGAAAATGCCGGCTTGGGCGGCATGGCAGGCGGCGGCGGTCGGGTGGCCATCATCTATGACCCGGTCGCCCAAGCCGGCCTCAATCCGGGCGTCCGTTTAAGCGCCACAGGAGGAACCCACAGTACCCGGAGACTGGCCGCTTCACTCGATGGTACCCTTTATCTTCCGGATAGCACCTTCCTTTCCGAGACCCTTTCCGGGAACCTGTTCCTCGGGTGCCGTTTGTTTATTCCGGGATTCACCAACTGGGCGGTTGGAAGCCTTACCATCAACGGCTGCAACTTAACCTTTGGGCATCCCGGTTTCCAACTCATCGTCACCAACGACCTGTGGATAAGCGGGAGCGGAACCCGGCTCGGTTTGCTCAGCAATTCGACCCTTTCCTGCCGCAATCTCATCGTATCCAACAGTGCATCCCTGTTTATCTGGAGCGGCCCCACCAATCCATCCAACCCGAACCATGGGGCACTCATCACCGTACGCCAGCGGCTCACCACACACGGCACATCCTGGATCCATGTCCGTTCGGACCTGGCCACGGGTGGGTCCCCCATCTGGCGGGTCGGACACATGACCATCGGTACCGGCGGCGGGTTCGACGCGCTCGGGTATGGTTTCGGACTCGGAATGGGTCCCGGCCGGGGTTCAGGAGGAACCGTTGCCGCAGCCAGCCATGGCGGACTTGGCGGCGGTGCCGGGGCTGGCCCCCTCTACGGCGTTTCGAATGCACCCGTCCAGCCCGGCAGCGGAGGTGGTTCTCCTGAAGGTGGCGAAGGGGGAGGAGCCATCCGGATAGAAGCGTCCGGCAATATCACGCTGGACGGAACGTTGAAAGCATCTGCCGACCACGCATCGGGAACCCATTATGACGGTGGGTCCGGCGGATCCATCTTCATCCAATGCGCGCTCTTTACCGGAACGGGCACCGGCCTTATGCAGGCCAACGGAGGAAACGGCAACAATTCCGGTGGCGCCGGTGGCGGGGGTGGACGGATCGCCGTGATACGCGGCGGCGATACGTACGCAGGAAATACAACCGTCGATGGAGGTATCGGTTCAACCGCCAACGGCCAGCCCGGCACCATCTACTGGAAAATAGCCGGTCAGGGAACCCTGTTCCTGCTGCGGTAACACGCCATCGGAGGCGCTCATAGAGCGCGGCTACATCCGTAAAGCACAACCACTCGGCAGCGTCGCAGGTACCGGAAGAACCCTCAAAACACCACGTAACAGTCCGGCAGTAGTGAACGTATTCTGCGGATCTCGGATTCAGGCAACGGACATCCGGTCAACGACAACTGCCGCAACTGCTTCAACTCGCCCATGCTGTCCGGCAGTTGCGACAACGGATTCCGCGACAAATCAAGGGTCAGCAATCGCTTCAAGTGTGTCACCGAATCCGGCAAGACACGGATCTGGTTGTTGGCGAGCAGCAGATCGGACAACGACTCCAGACGATGGATGGAATCCGGAAGGGTGGTCAACTGGTTCGACGCCACGTACAGACGTTCCAACGCGACAAGCTCCCCGATTTCAATCGGCAATTGCGCAATCTGGTTTTCGTTCAGGCGGATCCATTTGACGGACTTCATCCCGGCAATCGTCGGGGGAACCGAACGAATCTTGTTCCGGTCAAGGTTCAGGTAGGTCAGGGAACCCATCCGGCAAATGGCGGGAGGAACCTCGGTGAACTGGCAGTCATTCAACCAGAGATGACGAAGCTTCGCGAGGCGTTCGAGGGTTTCGGGAAGCCCGGTCAACGGCGTCTGGCCGAGATCAAGCTGTTCCAGGCTTGCAAAATCCCCGATCCAGGCAGGAATCGTGGCCAGGGGGTTCTTGCGAAGCCCCAGGCGCACAAGCCCCTTGAGCTGGATGAGATCCGCAGGCACCTCGGACAACCCCTGGTCGTACAGGGTTACCCACTGCGCCTGGTCGCCGGCCTTCACGGCATCTTCCACGCGCACATACTTGGTCATACGTTCCGGCGCCTGCTGCGGGAAACATCCCGTCAACACAACCAGCAGGAAGCCCGCCACAACCGGGCGTAACGTACGGTTCGATTGAAATCCGTATTTCATTGAAGCATGCATGCGGCTTGTTCTATCAGCTTCTCCCACCCGTTTCAACCTTCAACTATTCACCCGTTGAGGAGGCGCGCCACCCCTACCCTGCGCTCCGCACACGCACATACTCTTTTCCATATTCATCACCCGGCCTGCCCACCCCTCCAGCATCCCAGACCGGCCCGAGGTCGGGCCGGCTCCAGCACCGGGATGATGCACTCGCCTTCATGAAACATTGCACTTGCCCTCCATGCGCTTCGCACAGCTCTACATTCTTTTCCATATTCCATCGCGGTGCCGGCGTACTCGCCCGGACCGCGAGGTAAACCCGGGCTTCCATTTCGAAAAGGGCAACGGCTTCGCGTCAGATGGCTCCAGCCGCAAGGCGGAGCCGTCGGCGCCATACTCCTGGTATGCGCCGATGGCGACAACGCCGCGGATGGGGCCATATCACGCGAAACCGCTTGCCCCGAAATGGAAGCCCGTTGTTTGGTCATACGGCCTGCCCACCACCACCACCACCCCGGACCGTCATGGGCCGGTAATTGACGAAACAATCCAAACCCCGTATCTTGCACCGGATTCCAACCTCCCGGAGGATGATCACAACCCAAAGGACCTTCATGAAAGCACGAACCGCCGACACCACCCGCATTGCCATCCACGTCGACCTCAAAGGCCTCCTGTTTCGCCCCGCCTATTTCGAACCCCTGATGCAGGACCTGGCAGGCCAGGGTATCAACACCGTCCTGGTTGAATACGAGGATATCTTCCCGTTCAAGGGGCTCGATATAACCTACGCACGGGGGGACCGGTGGTCCCCGGCAACACTCTCCCGTTTCCTGGCCGCCGCCAAACAGAACGGAATCGAGGTCATTCCGCTCCAGCAGTGCCTGGGTCACCTGGAATACCTGTTCCGCTGGAACCGCTACCGGAAATTTGCCGAGAACCACGCCTATCCCGGCACCCTTTGCCTGTCCAACCCCGCCGGAAAAGCCCTGGTAGCCGACCTGCTCTGCCAGATCATGACCGCCCATCCCGGCAGCCGTTACGTACATCTCGGCATGGATGAGGCCCATAAACTGGCCACCTGCCCGAAATGCAAGCGCAAGGGCGATGTATTGACCGTCTTTCTCGACTACCTGGATGAACTTTGCGATGTCTGTGAAGCCAACGGCAAAACCCCCATCATCTGGACCGACATGCTCGAGGACCATTTCCGGCCCGGCCTGTTCAACCGTTTCAGGAACCGGGTCATCATGGCGCCCTGGGATTATGCCGCACACGGCCCGGTTGATCATACCGTGCGATTCAGCGGCCACCGCACCAGTCGCCGATGGCTTGACCATGCCGACGACCCCGCGGCCCCTACCCTGGGGGCCGGAACCCCCTTCATCGAGGACCTGCCCAAACCCCTGGCGGCAGTCATCCAACGATACCGCAAGGGAGACGGGTACCAGCCGATCTATCCGGCCCGCCTCTGGACGGATCTCGGGTTCCGCGTATTCGGCGCCAGCGTGGTCCGTGCCAGCGGGCATCTGGCCGTCATGCCCAACTACAACCATATCCGGAGCAATATCCGGACCTGGTCGGGAATCATCCGCCAGACCCGCCAATTCGGTGTGGTTGGAACCTCCTGGGCCCGCGGCACAACCTTCTGTCCTCCCGGCTTCAACCCCGACCTGACCTGGCCCAACATCCATTACCTCGCCAACCAGATGGGTGCCCGCCCAAAACCGTTCTGGCCGGGCATTCCGCCCGCCACTGTTGACCGTCTGATCACCCAGATCGGCCGCTGCCGGACCGATTGGCGTATCGAACCGAGTGTCATCAAGGAGATGACCGCACGCCGCCCGAAGCTCCGGGCACACCGCCATGAATGGGACAGTCTCCTGCTGATGGTCAAGGTGCTCGCCTGGTACCGGCGTGCGGATTATGCCCTGCTGGAGGTCGAATTCTTCCATGCCAACAACCGGCCGGTGGACAGTGAATGGCAACGCCGCATCGATGACCAGGCCGGCATCCTCCGCGACATGGCGGCACTGCGCCGGGAGGTACGCGCACATTTCGGCAAACGTTACCAGGGCGATGCCTTCAACGAGTGGTGCCATGACCTGTTCGACCTGTGGGAACGAAAACTGAAACACTGCGCACAGGAATCAAAACGGAAGCTGCGTGTTGCCGCCCGTCAGTACGCCCTGCGGTAGGCGCGCGGTTCACCCCGCATCGTGGAACAGGCCACACTCGGTCAGGACCGGGCACACCGGCCCCTCCACTTCGACCTTGACCCGTCCCGTCGTGCATACAGGCATGCGCACCAGCCGCCGATTCCCGATGCCGGCCCCGGCGGCAATCTCCTGCCACTGCCCGTCATGGTCCGCCAGCACCCGGAACCGATCCACGCGCTGGCCCAACGGCAGGTATTCACGGAGGCTGATCACGTTGAACGTCACCGGCCGGTCGAAAGCCAGGGTAAAATCCGCCTGCGTAACGCCATCGTCCGTTGCCCAACAGGTGTCGGGGTTCCCGTCAACCAGGTTGGCGGGTGCGCACGCGTCCCCGGCTCCACGGACCTGGCTGGCAGTAACCCGGGCCTTGCGCGCCAGGTCCCGGTGGAAGATACGTTCCAAGCGGTCATGAAATTCACGCAGCGACGCCGCATCCCGTTCATGCACCAGTCCCCGCCGGTCCGGCGGCAGGTTCAGGTGCAACGATGCGCCGCGTCCCACGGATTGAAAATACAAATCCAGCAGGTTGTCGGGCGTCCGGACCCGCTCATCCTCCTCCGCATGGTAGAACCATCCCGGCCGGATCGACACATCACATTCGGCAGGCAACCAGTCATGGCCGTCGCGGTGTCCGCGGTTCAACTGTCCGGCATCCGCCTCTCCCGGCACGAAACGACCCCGGCCAAAGGCACTCCAACAGGGGTCACCCGCTATGCCGGACTCATTCCCGACCCAGCGAATATCCGGTCCGATATCACTGAACATGCAGGCCCCGGGCTGCAACTCCCGCACCAGCTGCCAGGTTGTCTCCCACCCGTAATAGGTGTGCCGGTCAATACCCCGCTTCTCCCGCGCCCCGCCATAAAAACCGTCGCCACCATTGGCCCCGTCAAACCACACCTCGAACAGCGGGCCATAACCGGTCAGCAATTCCCGGAGCTGGTTACGGTAATAATCAACATAGGCGGGACGCCCGTACTCCGCGTGGTTCCGGTCCCAGGGGGAAAGGTATACGCCGAACTTCAGATGATGTCGGCGGCAGGCGTCCGATATCGCACGCACCACATCGCCTTTGCCCCCGCGCCAGGGACTGTGCTTGACGGAATGTTCCGTGTAGCGCGATGGCCACAGGCAGAATCCGTCGTGGTGTTTGCAGGTCAATACCAGCCCGGCCATGCCACCCGCCGCTGCCGCACCGACAATCTGGTCCGCGTCAAACGCCGTCGGGTTGAAGATGTCCGGCAACTCGTCCCCGTATCCCCACTCCTTGCCGGTGAACGTGTTTACCGTGAAATGCAGGAACCCGTAGAACTCCAGGTGGTGCCATGCCTGTTGCCGGTCCGACGGGACCGGTCCGAATACCTGTGGCAAAGCCGTTTTTATGGTGGTGTGTGATGGTTCCATGGGTTCCTTTGCTTTCCGATTATTTTCGCATCTCAGCCGGTTTCTGCCCGCCCACCAACCGGAGCAACATGACATCGAGCAGGATGTCTGCCGGCATCCGGCCGGACACCAGTTTCATGTGGGTTTCATGCAGGACCTGCCGCCACCGCGTCAGTTCAGCAGGCTTGAAACGACCCGCCTGCTTTGCCAGCAAACCGGCACGGAAGGGATGCATCTTG